>JAYVWQ010000528.1:0-28502 GCA_043785945.1 Akkermansia sp. | reverse complement strand
CCTGGAATACTCCTGCTGCGAAACGCGTTGCGCCAACTGACCGCCGCCGATGGGCGCGAGCAGGTTGGCGATCAGATACTCGGTGAACCACGCCGTCTCGTAGCGCAGGTTGATCTGATTGAGGTCGCGCAGCTCGTTGAAGCTGTTGGCGAGAAAAAGATGGGCGGAGTAATTCGCGTAGTCGGCGTTCACGGCGCGACCGGCCTCGCGCGCGCTCACGTCGATCATTCCGGCGTCGCGATACAGGTTCGCGAGGTTCGCGCCGCGCACCGCCCGGTCCTGATCGAGCAACAGGCGCGAGCGATAGACGGCGCGGTTCTCGTTCAGCTCCTGGGACTGTTCCAGCGCGCGCACGCCTTCGTTGATGCGGCTCTCCCGTTGCAACAGCAACGCCGAGTAAAGCCACGGCGTCGGATCACCCGCGTCGATCTGTTCGGCGAGGCGCAGTTCCGCATCGGCGCGGCGCGTGTCGCCGGCATTGCTGAACGCCTTGCCCAGATAGCTGCGCAACAGCGAGCGCTGCGGCTCAGTGGCAGCGGCGACCTGGAGATCGAAGCGGCCTTCCTCCGCGTGTCCCTGACGAATGAGACAGAGGCCGCGACCGAGCCACGCATTACCGAGGCGTCCGTCGAGCGCGATGGCTTGATCGAAGAAAGCCCGCGCTTCGCTGATGCGGTTCTGCGCGCTGAACAGGAATCCCCGGAGCGCGACGGCCTGCGCGTTGCGCGGCGCAAGCGCGAGGCTCTTCTCCAGTGCGGCGAGCGCAGCCTTGATGTGACCGTGGCTGAACTCCAGTTCCGCCAGCCGCGCCCACGCGAAACCAAATCGCGGCGATGCCTCGACCGCGCGACGCGCCGAGGTCAGGGCTGCTGACAGTTGCCGCCGCGACTGCTGCTCGTACGACGCGGCGAGAAGTTCGGTGGCGAGCGGCGCGGCCTCAAGCATCGGCGGCGCGCTGCGCCGCTTCACGCTGGCGATGACGAGGCGGACGGCGTTCGCCAAACGATGCGAGCGCGAACTGGCACTGGCTGATTCCACCAACGAGTTCAGCAGCGTCTCGGACTGCGCGACATCGCCGACGGCGAGCAGCAACACCGCGAGGAAAATCTTCTCGCGGTCGGAAGCGGGAGTGCGCGCGGCGGGATAGGCGGCGACGGCTTGGAGTAAATCCCCGGCGCGATACGCGGCGAGCGAGTCGGCGAGCGCGGTTTGCTCGGCGGGCGTCAGTTCGAGTTCGTCGAGGTCGAGCACGCCAGGATAGTAGAGGCACCACTGCACGACGTTGGTCGCATCAATGACGGCGGTCTTCGTCGGTGGCTGACCGAGCACCGCGACGCCTTGCTCGCCGCTCGCGAGCCGGAGCGTGCCGGCGGCATTGCCCAACTCGGCTTCACCTTCGAGCACCGTGAGCGTTGTGCGTCCGGTCACGTCTTCCACTTCGAGCACGAACTCAGTGCCGCGCGTGGCGGCGGTCGCAGTCGGAGTTTTGAAACGATGCGAGCCGGGTTTGTCGCGATGGAGCAGATACAAAATCCCCTTGAGCAAACTGAACTCCGCCTCGACGTCCGGCTCGGGCAGCGGATCGATCTCGAACTGACAGCTCTCGCCGATGCGCAGTACGCTCAGGTCGGAGAGCCGCACGGTCATCAGGCTGCGCGCGCCGGTGCGCCCGCGATCCTTCGCGCGCAAGAGTTGCTGTGCGTAAGCCGTCTCCCAGAAGTTCGACGAGAACCGCTGCACCCAGGCGTTGGTGCCTTCGACGGAGAGGATGGTGGGCGGTGGCCCGGGTTGGGCGCGGAGTGGTGCGATCAGCGCGAGGATGCAAAGGACGAAAGGGACAAGCTTCGCGGGGCCGGAAATTTTCAGAAGCTCTCCGTTCACGGCGGCACCGGCCACGGGAGGGCGCGGAAGTAGCGCGCGGCGTCGAGCGCGGCGTTGGCGTTGGTGAAGAGCAAGATGGAACACGGGTCCAGGTTTGTGACCACGGACTGCCAGCCGCCGTCCACCTTCACGCTCGATTGCAAAACGAACGGCGCGGCGTTGCTCGCGGCGATTTTGAAACGCTTCGGCCCGGCGTTGGTGAGGAAGGAACCGCTGAGGAGGAACGGTCCTTGCAGCAGGAGGGTGCTGCTGCGGTTGGTTTTCACGGTCACGAAGTTGCTCAACACGATGTGATAGAAACCGGCGTTCGCCGCGCTGAAGTTCATCAGCACCAGCGAGGCGTTGGTGGCATTCGGAAGATTGGTGCCGCTGTGCTGCCATTGGAACGCGGGCGGCGGGCACCAGTTGTTTGCCGGCGCGTCGAGGATGAAGACGCCGCCGGTCGCGACCAGACACGTCGGCACCGGACTGGGAAGAACGACCGACGGAGCCGCCCCCATCTTGGCGGTGAATTCCAGAATGCCGTTGGTGTGATAGCCCTCGACCACGACGGTGTAATTGGTGCCCGCCGTCGCGTTGAACTTCACCACGCACGGCTGCTTGTTCAGGCAACTCGTGACATCGCAAACGATCTGCGTGGTGCCCGGAAATCCCGGCGGGCCGCGATACACGGCAAGCCGCGCAGGGATGGCGCTGTTGATGGTGTCCACCTGGATGACGCCGTTGTTGGTCGCCAAAATTCCCTGCCACAACGTGCCGGACAGTCCGCCGCCGCAGGGCGTGGGATCACCGATTTGGCCGTTGGTGCTGGAATAAGTGTTCTTGGAATACGTGTTGCCGAGGCCGATGGAAATGTATCCGGCCCCGCTGCGATTCCCGTTCGCTTCGGGCGAGGGCACGTCCTGAAATTTATCCTGCATGACGGCGAGGAAGTTGTTGTCGATCAGAGCCGCGTCGCCGAACGCGAGTTGCAAATCCGCCGGCGGGCTGTCCGCGTAACGCCCGGAATTCTTGATCGCGCGGACGTGGTAGCGCCCGACGTGCGCCGTCGTGGTCTGGAGAAGGGTGAGGTTCTGACTCGTCGCACCGGGAATTTCCAGGCCGTTGAAAAACCATTGGTAAGTCTGGTCGGAGGCCGCGACCTCAAGGCCGAAGAACGCATTACTCCCCGCCAGCACACTCATCGTGCGCGGCGGCGTGAGGAAGACGGGGGTGGTGTCGCTCGTTGTTTCAAGGTTCCAACTCAACGTGAACGCGCCGCCCTGGCCGGCGTAGTCGAATCCATCCAGCATGATCTCATAGGCCACGCTGCGCTGGGCGTTGAAGCGCACGGTGCTGGTGTAGAAGCCGCCGAGATCATCATCGCGCGCAACGACGGCAAGATTGCTCACGGTGTTTCCGGTGAATACGCCGAGCAGGGTGTCGAAGGCGCTGCCGCGCGTGGTGAAGGTGGCGATGCCGCTGCCCGGCGCGACCCAGCGCACCCAGACGGTCTTCCCGCCGCCGGGCAGCAACGGTTCGCCCGGTTCGCTTTGCGCGGCGGTGCTGTCGCCTTGCAGAAGGCCGGCGAAGTCCACCACCGTCGGACGGTTCGCGAAAACATCCTGCGGCACCGGTCCGGTCGCGGCCAGCACGCGCAGCACGGCGAGGTCGGTGGTGATGGCGTCGTCAAAGTCCTCCACCGTCACGCTGAACGCGCCGCCGTTGGTAGCCTGAACATTGAAGAGCAGCAGTTCAGCGTTCGTTTCCCCGGTCAGCGGATGTCCGTTCAGCCGCCACTGGTATAAAATCGGCGGATGTCCCTCGGCGGCGACGGTGAACTTGATGTTCTCACCCGGCGTCGCCGTCTGGCCGTAAGGTGGTTCGATGATGACCACGGCCCCGGCGCGGCCCGCGAGCCACACGAGCAGCAGCAGACCGGCGAGAATCGTCCCGGCCCGGTCGGACCCGACGGTTCGCGCGCGGCTGCGAAAGGATTTGGCTCTCACACGATGTGGCAACGCCGGATGATTAGCCGGAATGGCCACCGAAAGAAAGCCGCGAGGCCGCGTGGTGTTCATTCTCCATCATCTCACCTGTTACAGAAGAAACGCCGGGCTGGCGATTACACCGGAAGGCAATTTATTTTTGAGGCCGGCGCCGGTACACGCAAACCCTGGGCCGGCCACGAGGTGGCGTGACTTGGCTGGCGAAAGGGAAAAATTCTCCGACCAAGTGTAATTTGGAAGCACGAAAAGCTTCTCTGACTGGTGAATGGCAAGGCACAGACTATGAAACTTCACGAAAAAAAACTGGTTTTCGGACTGCTTGTGGCGGCGGCGCTGGCGACGGAGGCGGTCGCACTTACGCTCACCAATCCCATCGTCTTCGTGACCCAACCGCCCATCCCGCGCGAGATCAACGGCACGCTCACGAACACCTTCCTCTCCGTGGTGACGATTTTCGGCAATCATCTGCCCGACCCGGCGCACTGCGCGCGCGGCGGCGATTTGTGGCTGATGATGCCCAACACCAACCTCGTGAATCTCACGCGCCGGGGCGGCTTCGGCACGAACGGCGTGCAGGACGGCGTGGGCATCGCGGTGCGCGACCCGAAGATCAGTTGGGATGGGACGAAGGTTTTGTTCAGCATGGTGGTGGGTACGCCGACCGGGCCGAATGATCCGACGAAGTTCTTTTGGCAACTCTACGAATGCACGAATCTCGCCGCCGTCATCGCCAACACCAACACCCCGCCGGCCATCGTGCGCGTGCCGAACCAGCCGGCGAATTTCAACAACGTCACGCCCTGCTACGGTTTGAGCGGGCGCATCATCTTCGCCTGCGACAAGCCTTACCAGGACCAGCCGCACCTGTATCCGGCGCTGGATGAATACAAGGCGCTGCCGACGGTGACCGGACTCTACAGCCTCGATCCCGGCGCGAATGATCTGCGGATGTTGATCCACACGCCGAGCGGCGCTTTCGGCCCGCTGGTGGACAGCTATGGGCGCGGGCTGGTCACACGCTGGGATCATCTTTCGCAGGATCCCTTCGCGCAGGATGATCGCCTGGGCCGCGCGACCAATGGTGCGTTCAACTTCGCCAGCGAACTGCCGGGCGCGGCCACGAACTACAACCTGCTCGAACTGTTCCCCGAGCCGCGCAACTTCGACACCAATCAGCTCCGTCTGCTGGGTGTAACCGGGAACTCCTTCAACTTCTTTTTTCCGTGGCAATTCGACGCGGTCCTCGGTGGCGACGAGGAGATCATCAACCACTGGGGCCGGCACGAGTTCAGTGCTCCGATGGTGCGCTCCTTCACGAATGACAGCAACCTCGTCGGCTTCACCAACGTCACGCAGCGCGCCGCGCTGGGCGTGGTCAGCGTGAACACGAACTTCTTCCCGTCGTTCTTTCACATCACGGAAGACCCGCGCACCAACGGCCTCTACTGGGGCACGGCGGCGCAGGATATTTCCATCCTGGGCGGGCACCATTCAGGCGGGGCGCTGCTGACCATACTGGGGCCGCCGAGCTTGAATCCCACCGGGATGTTCGCCAGCTACATCACGCCGTCGAGCAGCGCGGGCGGGCCGGGCGCAAACGGTCTCTATCGCGACCCGTGTCCGATGTCGGACGGACTGCTCATCGCCTCGCACACACCGACGCCGACGGGCGTGAACGGCGGTTGGGACACCAACACCGGCCCGGCGTCGCTGCCCGTTTCGCAGCACCATTTCCGTCTCTACAACCTGGTCTTCGGCGGCGCGACCTACGCCGCCGCGACGACGCTCACCGGCGGCCTGACGAACAATTCGATCTACTGGGATGGCGCGACGCTGGTGACGAACCGCGGCACGATGTGGGAATTGCAGCCGGTGGAAGTGCGCGGGCGCTCCGTCCCCACCGCACCCGTGCCCGCAGTGGCGGCGGTGGAACAGACGGTGTTCACGCAGGAGCTGGTGGACCGCGCGACCTTCGAGCAGGATTTGGCGCAGCGCGAACTGGCCGTGGTGGACAGCCGCGACGTGACCGCGCGCGACGCGGCGGACAAGCAGCAGCCCTACAATCTCTTCGTGCCCGGCGGCACCAATTCCATCGCCAATGGCGGCCAGGCCTACGCCATCACGCACCTGACCTTTCTCGAAGCCGACTACCTGCGCGGCTACACCTACGGTCGGCCGAACATCCAGCCCGGCCGGCGCACGCTCGTCACGCCCATGCACTCGACCACCGCGTTTAATTACCCCAGCAGCAAGCCCAACGCCCCGCTCGGCGGCACCGAGATTATGAGCGACGGCTCGCAGGCCACGATTGTCCCCGCGAACCGCGCGCTGACCTGGCACCTGACCGGCACGAACAGCAACGACAGCGTGATCAAGGAGCGTTACGTGATCACTTTCCGGCCCGGCGAGATTCGCACCTGTGCCAATTGCCACGGCATCAACGCCAAGGATCAGCTGGGCCGCACCGCGCCGACCAACGCTCCGCTCGCGCTGCGCAAACTGCTTCAACTCTGGCGCACCAACGCCGCCAACGCCTACAGCCTGACCGTGAGCAAAGGCAGCGGCGGCGGCAACTGGGGCGCGGGCAGCATCCTCTCGCTCGCGGCCAACGCCGCCGCGCCCGGAACCGCGTTCTCGCACTGGACGGGGCCGGGCGTGAGCAACACCGCGCTCACCACCACTTCCTTCATCATGCCCGCGACCAACGCCGCCGTCGCCGCCGTGTTCACCAACCTGCCCGCGCCGTTGTTCCTGCTCACGGTCAACCAGGGCAGCGGCAGCGGCAGCTACACGCAGGGCACGCTGGTCACCATCACCGCGAGCAACACGCCCGCCGGGCAATACTTCGCGCAATGGCTCGGCGCGTCGGTGAGCAACGCCGCCGCGCCGCTCACCTTCCTGCTCATGCCCGCGCTGAACACGAACATCACCGCCATTTACTCGAACGTGCCGCCGATTCTGATCGCCGCGCCCAGTGGAGGTTTTGGAAATACCTTTGCGATTTCTGCCGCCGGCCTGCCGGGGCTGAACTACAGCGTATTCGCCAGCACGAATCTGAACACCACGAACGGCTGGCGCTGGGTTGGCACAGCGACCGCCGCGCCAAATGGAGCGATCACGTTTTCTGTGACCAACGCCGCGTTCCTGCCGCAGCAGTTCATCCAGATTCGGTACCCCTGAGTCGGCGCGGCGGACAGATGGGGGCCGCTCGACCTTGCTCTTAAATTCCGAGGTTGGGGCGGTTCTTGGAGCCTGGCGGAAAAGTCGTCTGGGCGAAGGCGGTCGGCCCCGGACCACGCCCGTCCAACCGTTCCACCGCCGGGGTTCGCCGCAAGAATGAGCAGATGCGGGTGAAGTGCTCTGGCGGGAAACCCATCGCCACTTTCAACTGATAATCCCGCTCCAGCACGTTCCCGATGCGGGCGCAGCGGCGATGGTTCTTCCAATCCACGAACCGCTGCATCCAAGCCCAGTGGCCGGCCACCGGCACGGGATAATCGCTGCCATGCACCAGCCGCGAGGCCAATGGCTCGCGCAAGCAGGCGCGGATATGCCGGCCGCGAATGGGGACGTTGAACGCGCTGGTGTCGCCGTGAAGATTAGGATGCCGGGCCAGCATCTCACCGAAGACGTGAAAGTATTCCGGATCAAACAAACCGCTCTTGGTCGCGCAATGCGCGGCGATGACCGTCACGCCGCACTCCAGGGGCAGGCGCAGCGTGCGCGGATCGGAGAGTTTTTTATCAAAGACGGGCACGGTGTGCTCGCCGCCGGTGTGGGCGAGGAGCGGGAGTTTCGCGGCGGCCATGCGTTCCCAGAATTTTTTGTAGCGTGAGTCGTTGGCGTCCACGTTGTGGCAGTTGGGCAGCAACTTGAGCATCACGGCACCAGCGGCGAGGCATCGCTCCAGTTCATCCAGGGCATCCACGCGCGCCGGGTGAATGGACACGGCGGGCAGAAACTCCGCGTGCTCGCGCGCCAGCTTCAGCACGCAGTCGTTCGGCACATGGAACGATCCGAACTCCAGCTTGCGCCCGTTCGCGTCATACACTTCGTCCTGCGCGAGAATCACCGCCGCGCCGAGCGACGATTCACGCACAAGTTTTGCGAGATGGTTTGCGTAGGTTTCGTCAAACTCCGGCGCGTCGAGACCGACGCCCAGCCCGACATGCCGCAGCATGAACCCGTAGAGCGGCCGGTGCCACGCATCCACCTTCAGCCAGCAGCCGCTCCCGCGCCGCCCGTTGCCGACGAGGTGAACGTGCATGTCGATGGGCGCAAGGCCCGGATGGACGCGCGCGCCGGGCGCGACCGGGCGGACTTCAGCGGCGTTGGACATGGGCCGGACTTAATACGCCGCGCGGCCGGATTGCAACTATGCCGTGTCGCTACGGCAGCGTTACACGCAGTTCATAAAAGCGCGCCGCCGCGTTGGTGAGAGTGTCGGTGACGACGACGTTCGTGGCCTGCGTCGCCGACGGCACGTTGGTCAGCGTCTGCCACGAATTCGCCGGGACAGGAACGACCGGATAATAGACGACCTCGTAACCGGCCCCGGCATCTTGCGGAAAACGGATCGCGACCTGATCCCCCGCCGGCCCGATGGACGTGATGGCCGGCACGCGCACCACGCGCAGCACGGCCACGACGCTGGTCACGCTGTTGATGGAATTGCTGACCACCACGCTGTAACTCCCGGCGTCGTTCGTCGTGATGTTGCTCAAGGAATTCGTCGCGCTGGTGGCTCCCGCGAGCGGCGTGCCGGTCTTGCGCCAGAGAAAACTCAGCGGCGGCGTGCCGGTCGCAGTGACGGAAAAATTCGTCGCACCGCCGACGAACACCGAGGCGTCGTGCGGCGGCGTGGCAATGCCCGGCCCGCTCCCGGAACTGATGGCCAGCGTGGCGACGGAGCTGGTGACGGAGCCGAGGAAATTGCTGATGACCACGGTGTAATTCCCCGCGTCACCCGCGCTGATGTTTGAGAGACTGAGCGTGGCGTTGGTCTGTCCGGGCAGCGTGGTAGTGCCGAGTCGCCAGCGATACGTCGGCAACGGCAGCGCGCCCGCCGCGACGGTGAAGTTGGCGGTGGAACCAGCGTTGTTCGTCAGGCCCGTCGGCTGGTTCATGATGATCGGCTTGCCGTACACGGTGAGCAACATGTTGGTCGCCACGGCGCAGGTGGTGACTTCGTAACAAGCCGTCAGATGCACCAGCCACACGCCGAAATTAGTTGGAGTTCCTGTGATGTTGGCAATCGCGGGGATTCCTATGCCTTGAATGACGGTCACAGTCAGGTTGGCCGGCAACGGACTGGCCGTGAAAGTGTGGCCGCTGTCGGTTTTCAAGTCCGTGGTCGTGACCGTGTATCTGTAGGCCGTGCCGTTCGTCCCCACCGAGTTCGTCGGGCTGGTGATCAGAATGGCGGCCGACGCCGCGGAAACCGCGTGGTATCCGCCCATGACCACGGCGGCGGCCGAGGCCCAGCGCAGCACGATGGCCAGCGGCGAACTCGCCAGCGGCGGCGAGGACTGGAGAAATTTGACGAGCGGCGAGAACTGGAGCAGCACCGCCAGCAGCAACGAGGGAATTTTGGCGACGTTCAGTTTCATAATTTTGTTGGGTCGAAATCGTTCACAAATCGGGGAACTCAATTGCAGCCGCAGCCGCCGCCGGCCACGCCGCGTCCGCCTGTCGCGGCCTCGCGCGAGAACCAGACATGCTCGTTCAACGCCGTCTGGGCACGGTTGCGGTCGGCGCTCATGGCTTCGTCGGCCAGCGTGCCGCGCTGCCACGGCTTCACGTTTTCGCAGCCGGCGGTGAGCGCGAGCAGGGCCAAGAGCGGGAGCAGGAGCAGTTTCGTTTTCATGTTCAGTGTGCTTTCAAAAGGGTTTCGATTTCGCGGATGAATTCTTTTTTGGTCTCGTCGCCGGCGTAGCCGCTGTGCAAGAAGCGCACGCGGCCCGTGGCGTCGATCAAGAACGAGGTCGGCATCGTTTCGACGCCCGCCGTGGCGACGAGCTTCTGCTCCGCGTCGCGCACGACGGTGAAGCCGGCGGGTGTTTTTTTCAGGAACCCCTCCATGTCGGCGCGCTTCTCATCGACGTTGACGGCGATGACGACGAAGCCGTTGGTGCCGTAGCGCTGGCGCAATTCGTCGAGCGCAGGAAAAGATTTTTTGCACGGCAGACACCACGACGCCCAGAAATCGACGAGCACCACCTTGCCTTTCAAGTCGGCGGGCAGCGTGCCTTCGAGTTTGAATTTGCCCAAGTCGGGGAACGTGTCGCCGACTTTGATCGGTTCCGCGCCGGAGCCGGCGCTGACCATGACGAGAGTGAGCACGACGGCGATGGCGTGCAGCGATTTGAATTTAAGAGACGACATGTTCATAAAATTTCCGGGTGTGGACGCGCCCGTTGTCCGTGGTAATGGCACCGGACACGTTGGGCGTCGTGTCGAGCAGCTTGAGTCCGTCCTCCGGCCCGAGCACGAAGGCGGCGGTGGAAAATAATCCGGCCAGCGTGCAGGTCGGGCCGATGACGCTGACGGCGCGGCAACCGTTGGCCACCGGCTGGCCGGTGTGCACGTCGATGATGTGGCCGTAGCGTTGGCCGTCGATCTCGAAGCGGCGCACGTAATCGCCCGAGGTGGCGACGGCCTGGTTTTTCACCGCCACGCCGGCCCAGCATTTGCCGGGCTGCTTCGGGTCTTCCAAACCGACGTGCCAGGCGGGGCGTCCATCGAACGGCACACCGAGCGTGAACACGTCCTGCCCGAAATCCACGAGCGCGCTCGCGAGGCCGTGTTCCGTGGCGAGATGCGCCACCCGGTCCACGGCAAATTCCTTGCCGATGCCGCCGAGGTCGAGACTCATGCCGGGCACGGGCAGGAAAATTTTCCCCGGCGCGCGCTGCACCTTGCGCCAGCCGACGAGTTGCATCGCGGCGGCAATCTCCGCCTCGCCCGGAATCACCGGCGGATTCGCCTTCCAGTTCCAAAGCCGGATGAGCGGCAGCGCGGTGGGATCAAACACGCCGCGCGTCAGGAAGTGCGCCTCGTCGCAGAGCGCAAAAATGCGCTGAGTCTCGGCATCAATGTCCATCCAATTGACACCGGCGTTCTGATTGATGCGGCTGATGAGGCTGTCCGGCAGGAAGCGCGAGTAGCGCGCCTCGAAGTCGGCGACCCATTGCACGACCGCCGCCGCGAAGGACTTCGCGACCGCCGGGCTGGCGGCGAAACTCACGCGGCAGGTCGTGGCCATCGCTTGAAAAACCAGGTCATGCCCGCCCGGTCGCGCCGTGACTTTCGCCGAGGCGCGGATGCGTTCGTGGACGTTGGGCGCGGTCAAAACCATACGGTGAGTCCGAGGGTGTAGATGTCCGCCTTGGGATAGGCGCTGGGCGAAGTCACATGGTCGTTGCCTTCCATCACGTAGCGCTTGTAGGCGGCGTCGAGCGAGACGTGTTCGTTGAACTTGTAGGCGGCCTTCACGCCGTAAGTCCACGAACTGAGCGCGGACAGACGATAGTCCGCCGAATAAACTCGGGGCGTGTTCGCGTTCGAGAACGTGGGAATGGGCAAACCCCGGCTGGCCGGAACGCGATCATAGTAAAACGCCGCCGCGCTCTGATCGTAGAAGCGAACCGACGGCTCGATGGTCAGGTGCTTCCCGACTTTCTGGAACCACGTCAGCGACACCGTGTGCGCGTCGATGTCGAACGAGTCGTGATAGAAACGGTAGGCGAGTTCCACGCTGGCATTGGCCGGCGTGATGAACTGCGTGAGGCTGGCGTAAAGCACTTCGCTGGATTTGTAGCCGGGCCGCTTCTCGAAAAAGATGAACCCCGGATCATTCGCCAGCTCGCCCCATTTGTCGAAGCGGATGCCCTTGTAGGGATCGGTGAGGAAGCCGTCGGCATAGCTGTAGGTGCCGCTGATGGTGAGAATGGTTTTCGGTCCGAGCAACTGGGTGATCCCCAGCAGCACGGCCGTGGTGTCTTTGTCGTGTTTGGTGTCGGAAGGCAGAAAGGGCGAATTGCCGGCCAGGACAGTGTCGAAGTTGTGCGACGCGCCGAGCAGCAGCGTGGTGTTCTTGTTGTTGAAATCAATCGCATCGTTCAGCGAGATGCCCCACGACTCGTAATCGCTCTCCGTGCTGTAGGCGATTTGCGGCGTGAGCGTCTGGCGGCCCCAGCGCTGGCTGAGTTCGAGGCTGCCGGCGTTGCGCGTGTCGGTGAGTTTCGCCAGCGGCACGCGTTTCTTGCCCGGCAGCGGCGGGCCGCCCGTGGGAGAAGCGCCGGAGATGGCGTCATAGACGGTCTCGCCGCGCACGATGGTCGAGGCACCCAGCGACTTCTCGAACTGAAACAGCCCCGTGTTGACCTCGATGCGCCGGTTGTTCTCCTTGTACAGTTCGTATTTGAACTCGGCGTGATCCTCGGCGGCGGCGCGTTGCGGCTGGAACAGCCTCAGCAGCAGCGCCAGCAGCCATGAGGTTTCCGTCCACCCCCGGTGGCGCGGCTTCCATTGTTTCGTCGGATTGATCTTCATGGTCGTTCGGTAAAAAATTGTTTCAAGGCCTGGGACTTCAATTGCAAAAAAACTTGGGACAGGAATCGGTCTCGTCCGGAACAGCACGGAACCAAGAGCCGGGGCGTTGAACCTGTGGTTCATACCGGCGGGGAAGGATCAGATCAAATCACCAGGACGGTGATGCGGAGCGCGGCCAGATGGCCGGACTCTCGTGGTGGCGGGTGGCGCTCCACGGAAAAGACGGAGAGAAAACCGTCCGGCACCACGGCGGACTGCCAGAGCGGCGCGGGCGAAAAGCTGTCGGCCAAGTCGGAACTTTTTTCGTCGTACCAAGTCCCCCGTCCCATCGACGGGCTTTCACTCACGGCACCGGCGGCCATTTGCAGGACGTGATCGGGATCGGAATCTTCCGGTGTCGCCAGCAGACAAAAAACTCTGGACGCCACGCCGTGACGATGAACCGCCTCGCCGCCCGCGCGCTGCTCATGGTGCAGCACCAGCGCGCAGCCCGCGTCGGAACTGCTCGCCAGCAAGGTGTGCGAACCCTCAATCGCGGCGGCCATCACCACCAGACCAGGAAGAATTTTTGTGCCGCCCAAGAGATAAGTGAAAAGGCAAAGCACCGCCACGGCTTGTTTCCATTGAAACAGGACGCGGAGTTGGTTTTTCACGCGCGCAAACTAGAAGCACTCCAATTCATTGTCAAATTGCCGGCGAGAATGACGTTGCCATTGAATGTTTCCCGTTCCCTTGCACGTCCATTGCTGGGCACAGTTCCCGAAACCAAAGATCGCTGAATGAAATTCGCCACGCACTTTTTGCCGTTGCTCACCGCCGCAAAACTTTTCGCCGCCAACGATCCTTTTGCCGAAGGCGTCCGCACCACCGACCCGCTCACGCCCGAGGCGCAGCAGAAAACTTTCAAGCTGCCACCGGGGTTCACCGTGCAACTCGTCGCCGCCGAGCCACAACTGCGCAAGCCGATGAACATGGCTTTTGATGGCGCGGGCCGGCTCTGGTTCACCGAGTCGCGCGAATATCCCTGGCCCACGAACGCCGCGCCGCGCGACACGATCCGCATTCTCTCCGACTTCGACGCGAACGGTCGCGCGCACAAAGTCACCACGTTCGCCACCAACCTGAACATCCCCATCGGCCTTTATCCGTTCCTTTCCCCTCGTAGCAGCCGAGGTAACGAGGCTCCGATTGAAAAGGGAAAAGATCAGAGCCTCCTCACGTCGGCTGCTACCAACCTGACCTGGAAGTGCATCGCCTGGAGTATTCCGAACATCTGGCTCTTCGAGGATACGGACGGCGATGGCGTCGCGGACAAACAGACGAAGCTCCTCGGACCCTTCGACCACTTGCGGGACACGCACGGCAACCAAGCTTCGTTTCGACGCGGTAACGACGGCTGGATTTACGCCACGCACGGTTTCAACAACCGCTCGAAGGTCGCGGGCGCGGACGGCCACGAAGTCTTTCTCCCCAGCGGCAACATCTACCGCTTCCGCATGGACGGATCGCGCATCGAGCACTGGACCCACGGGCAGGTAAATCCGTTCGGCCTGACCTTCGACGCGATGGGCAACCTCTATTCCGCCGACTGCCACAGCTCGCCCATCTACCAGCTTCTGCGCGGCGGCTACTATCCCAGCTTCGGTGCCCCCGACGACGGACTTGGCTTCGCGCCCACCACCATTCAACACAGCCACGGCAGCACTGCCATCTGCGGCATCACGGTGCTGGATGACCCGTCGTGGCCCGAAGAATTCAAAGACAACCTCATCATCGGCAACGTCATGACCAGCCGCATCAATCGCGACCGCGTGGAATGGCGCGGCAGCAGCAGTGTGGGCCATGAGATGCCCGACTTCGTGAGCGTGACTGACCCGTGGTTCCGTCCCGTCGATTTACAACTCGGCCCCGACGGCGCGCTCTGGGTTTCGGATTTCTACAACCGCATCATCGGCCATTACGAAGTGCCGCTCACGCATCCGCTGCGCGACCGCGAGCGCGGTCGCATCTGGCGCATCGTGCCGCCAGCGCAACGTGCCGCCAGCGTCCCGCTGGCGACCTCGCTCACGTTGCCGACCACGCTCGCCGGTCTCGTGACCGAACTCGGCTCCTCCAACCGCACTCGGCGCGCGCTCGCGCAACATCGGCTCGTGGACACTTTCGGAACCAACGCCGTGCCCATGCTGCTGGACACGGCAAAAGGTGTTTACCAATTCCCCACTCCGGCGCAGAACGCGCACGCGCGCGTCCATGCCTCCTGGGCCTTGCTATACTTGAACGCCTTCGACGACCGCACGCTCGGCACCATGCTGGATCAGCGCACGCCAGAACTCAGAGTCCACGCCGCCCGAATGCTGGCGGAGCTTGGCCTTCGCTCCGCCGGCCAAATTGCAGGCGCGAAGCCCGTTCATTCGATGGACAACACCCGGGTGCTGCTTTTTTCCCTGCTGGAAGATTCGGAGACCATTGTCCGGCGGGCGGCGGCGGACGCGCTGGGAGTTTTTCCCGCTCAGGCCAACGTCGGACCATTGCTGCAAGTCTTGGAAAAAACTCCGGCGGCTGACACGCACTTGCGCCATGTGATTCGGATGGCCCTGCGCGATTCACTCAGCACCCCGGGTCAGCTTGATAATTTCACGGCGAGTGAAAAATCATCGCGCGCCGTGGCCGAGGTCACTCTCGCCATCACGAACAGCAGGGCGGCTGCCTTCCTTGTCGCGCATTTGCAGAAGTACTCCGAGCCGCGCGAAGTGGCCGCGAAGTATCTCAAGCACGCCGCGCGCTTCCTGCCCGAGGATCGCATCGACGATCTGGCCACGCTCGCGCGCGACAAATTTCGCGACGACGTGGATCTGCAAGCTGCGCTCTTCAAATCCGTGCAGGAAGGACTGGCCCAGCGCGGCGTGGCGCTCAGTCCGCGCATGAAGCTCTGGGGCAATGCGCTTGCGGACGACCTGCTCAGTTCCGTGCGTCGCACCGAGAGCGAATGGATTTCGCTGCCCGTGGATTCTAATCCCAGCAGCGCGAACCCGTGGGCCGTGCAGCGCCGCAAAAGTGGCGACGGCAAAGATGCGGACTTCCTTTGCACGCTGCCGGCCGGTGAGACGCTGACCGGTGTGCTGCGCTCCAGGAATTTCACCGCGCCCGCCAAGCTCACTTTCTGGATGGCTGGTCACGACGGCCAGCCCCCTCAGCCGTTGCAAAAGAAAAACTTTGTGCGGCTGCGCGATGCTGAATCCTTCGATGTGCTTGTGACTGCGCCCGCGCCGCGCAACGACATCGCCAGAGCCACGACGTGGGAGTTGAGCGCGCACGCGGGGAAACAGGTCTTCCTTGAACTCGTCGATGGCGACACGGCGGGCGCGTATGCGTGGCTGGCGGTCGGGCGCTTTGAACCTGCAGTCGTAACGCTGCCGAAGACGACACCCAAGCTCATCGACGAACGACTGATCAGCGCGGCGCAAATCGCCCTCGCCACCCGCGACCCCGCGCTCGAAGCGCCCTTGGCCGCCGCCTTGAAAACTCCAGCAGGTGTGGACGCGCGCGCCGCCGTGGCGACGACGTTGCTGGCGATGAACTCCAAACAATATCTCCCGGCCTGCAGCGAAATCATGAACGACGCCGGCGCGCCGGATGCACTGCGTCAGCGCATCGCGCAGTCGGTGGTGGAAGCGAACAGCGCGGAAGGCCGCGCGCTCGTGGTCGAGACGCTGCGCCGTTTACCGGAGCGCGCGCAGCCCAAGTTCGCGCTCGCGCTGGCCACGGCGAAGCCCGGCGCGGAGATATTGTTGCAGGAAGTCGAATCTGGCCGGGTCTCAGCACGCCTGCTGCAAAACCAGGGCTTGAAAGAAAAGATCGTTGCCGCGAAGCCGGACAAAGCTTCGGCGCGCATGGCCAAGCTGACGGCGAACCTCACGCCGCTGAACGAGCAGATTCAAAAGGTCATCGACCAGCGCGCCAAGGCGTTTGGTTCGGTCAAAGGTTTCGCCACGACGGGGGCGGCGGTGTTCGAGAAGAACTGCGCGGCCTGCCATCAACTCGACAACAAGGGCGCGCTCGTCGGCCCGCAGCTCGACGGCCTCGGTGCGCGCGGGGCCGAGCGCATCATGGAAGACATCCTTGATCCCAACCGCAACGTGGACGGGGCTTTCCGCGCGACGCTGTTTGAACTGAACGATGGTGATGTGGTGTCAGGATTGTGGCGCCGCGAAGAAGGCGAGCTGGTCATCTACGCCGAGGCCACGGGCAAGGAATTGTCCGTGCCGAAGAAGAACATCAAGAGCCGCCGCCCGTCCGACTTGTCGTTGATGCCAGACAATTTCGCCGACACGATTCCGGCGAACGAGTTCAACGACTTGATCACCTTCCTGCTGACCAAGACAGCGACGAAGAAATGAGTTTTTTTACCGCAGATGGGCACGAATAAACACGGATGGGGCGAAGGCGGGACCAGTTCCTTTCACAACCATGGCTATCTGTGGATGTCCGTGATTGTCTTTGTTCTCTCTCTTTCCGCATCCGCGCTGGAGGTTTCTTGGACGAACAACTTGCTGACCGTGGCCGGGGCGAACCTGCCCGGCGGCAAGCTCGACGTGTGGTATCTCGAAGCGTTCTGTCGCGGCGACGCGCACACGCAGGCGTGGGGCAAGACGACGCTGCCACATCACACCACGCTGCTGACGAATGAGCACAACCGCGTGCTGCGCTTTCGCACGGGGGTGCAAACGAACGTGGAGGTGACGCACGTCGTCACGGCGAGCGCGGATGAAATTGATTTCCGATTTACGCTGGTGAACCACGGCGCGCAGGCCATCGATCTGCAATGGTTCCAGCCGGCGTGCATCCGCGTGGAGAAGTTCACCGGCGGTGCGCAGAGCAACTACACTGCGAAGTCCTTCATCTTCACCGGGCGCGGATTGACGACGCTCGCGCACACGCGGCGCACGGAAGATGCGCTTTATCGTGGCGGGCAGGTTTATGTCATGCCGGGCGTGAACACGAACGACGCAAACCCGCGCCCGCTCTCCCTCGACCGCCCGGTGAACGGACTCATCGGCTGCTTCAGCGCGGACGGGCGGCAACTGCTCGCCACGGCTTCGGACGCGACGCATGAATTGTTTGAGGGCGTATATGTGTGCCTGCACAGCGACCCGCGCGTGGGTGGCTTGAAGGCGGGCGAGACGAAGACGATTCACGCCAAGCTCTATGTGTTGACCAACGATGTCCCGGCGCTGTTGCGCCGCTACGAGCGGGACTTCCCCGCCGCTCAGACGCGGCTGCGGAAGTAGTCGATGGTGTTCCGCAAGCCGTCCTCGAGTTTCACCACGGGTTCCCAACCGAGGACTTTTTTTGCGCGAGTGATGTCGGGCTGGCGTTGCTGGGGATCGTCCTGCGGCAACGGCTGGTAGATAATTTTGCTGCGCGACTTGGTGAGGCGGAGGATGCGCTGGGCGAATTCTAGGATGGTCAGTTCCTGCGGGTTGCCGATGTTCACGGGGTCGGAAGTGTCACTCATCATCAGGCGATAGATGCCCTCGATGAGGTCGGAGCAGTAGCAGAAGCTGCGGGTCTGCTGGCCCTTGCCGAAGACGGTGAGCGGCTTCCCGGTGAGGGCCTGGCCCATGAAGGCCGGGACCACGCGCCCGTCGCGCAGCCTCATGCGCGGGCCGTAGGTGTTGAAAATTCTCACGATGCGGGTCTCGATGGCGTGTTCGCGGTGATAGGCCATGACGAGCGCTTCGGCGAAGCGTTTCGATTCGTCGTAACAGCCGCGCGGACCGACGGAGTTCACGTTGCCCCAATAGTCTTCGCGCTGCGGATGCACCAGCGGATCGCCGTAAATCTCGGAAGTGCTGGCGAGAAGAATGCGCGCTTTCTTCTCGCGGGCCAGACCGAGCACTTTGTGCGTGCCGAGCGAACCGACCTTGAGCGTCTGGATGGGGATTTCGAGGTAATCAATCGGCGAAGCGGGCGAGGCGAAGTGCCACACGTAATCCACCGGGCCGTGGATGAACAGGAACTCGGTCACGTCCTGCTGAATGAATTTGAAGTCCTGATTGCCCGCGAGGTGCTGGATGTTCTCCACCGAGCCGGTCACGAAATTGTCGATGCCAATAACCTTGTGGCCGCGCGCGAGCAGGAGGTCGGTGAGGTGCGAGCCGAGAAAGCCGGCGGCTCCGGTAATGACGGAAGTGGGTTGGGACGGCGGGCTTTTCTTCGCGGCGGTTCGTTTCGTAATTTTCGGCACGGCGCAATCTTCAATCCCCAATCCTCAATCCTCAATCCTGAATTCCGGCAGGCTGAAGAATGGAAGCGGGACACCGAGGCGAGGCCGGAAGTTCCACTGTTACTTCGCGCCGGTGCCGACGAGCACGACGGGGATGGTGCGGGCGATGATCTTGAAATCGAGCCAGAGGGACCAGTTGTCGATGTATTCGAGGTCGAGCCGGACCCAGTCGCGGAAATCGCGGACGTTGTTGCGACCGCTGACCTGCCAGAGACAGGTCAGGCCGGGCTTGACGCTGAGACGGCGGCGATGGGCCAGGTCGTCGAAGCGGGCGACCTCATCGACCGGGAGCGGACGGGGGCCGACCAGACTCATCTCGCCGCTCAGGACGTTGAGGACCTGGGGCAATTCATCAATGCTGTATTTGCGGAGGAAGCGCCCGATGGGGGTGATGCGCGGGTCGTTGGTAATTTTGAAGACGGGACCGCTCATCTCGTTGTATTGCTCCAGCTCTTTCTTCCGCTGTTCGGCGTCGGAAACCATGGTGCGGAATTTGAGCATGGTGAACGGTTCACCGTGCAGGCCGGCCCTCTTCTGCCGGAAGAAAATGGGGCCAGGCCCGCTGCGCTTCACCAAGAGGGCGAAGAGGAGAAAGAGGTTCCAACCAAAGAGCAGCAGGAAAGTAAGCGCGCCGGCGATGTCCACGAGGCGCTTGACCATGCTCTGCCAGGAGACGTCCGGCGCAGAGTGGAAGACGAGCATGGGACGGCCATGCAGTTCGTCGAAGACCGTGCGGGAGATGCTGGTCTTGAAGAAGTCGGCGAGCAGCCAGGCTTCGAGTCCTTCCAGTTCACAAGCCTGAATGGCTTTTTCGATTTCACCAAAAGCGGTCTGGCGCGCGTGGATGATGACGCCGCTGGCGGAATGATCGTGAAGCAGTTGGATGAGGTGCTCGATGGAGTGTTCGGCCAGGTCCAGCTCGGCCACGATTTCAATGGCTTCATCCTGCCGGTGCCCGAGGTCGGCGCGGAGGCGCTGGGTGTCGGCGTGCGCGCCGAGGAGGATGAACTTGCGGCGGAACTGGGATTGACCCGCGCGGCGCTGGTAATAAATACGCGCCATCTCCTCGCTCAGGAAAACGAGAGCAAAGCTGAAGATGCCAAACAGGACGATGACGCCGCGCGCGAGGAGGATTTTGGAAAAGAAGGTGCAAAGAATCACGGCCACGGTCGTGAGCACGCAGCCTTTGAGCAGCGGCCAAATCGTGTCGCTCCGGCGGGGAATGAGCGGACGGTCGTAGAAACCCTGCGACTCCAATATGAGCGGCACGCCGGGCAGCAGGATGACGTAAAGCCATTGAAACGCGGAGAACGGCTCGATGCCGTGATTGGGGTTAAAAATCTCCCACTCGGAGTGTCCGTAGATCCAGCCCGCCACTCCAAAAAAATCCAGATCCCACGAGACGCGGGCGGCATGAGCCAGCCAGAGGGCGAGGCCAAACAGCACCGTGTCCTTGAGCTGATTGATCTGGGTCCGCAGTTGTCTATGACGCCGCAACATGATTCAAAACAAACGCAATCTGATGGGGACGTTGTAAATCATCCGGGATGGGGAAGGCAATGCGCGGAGAGTAAAGGGACTCATGGCCGGGCGGTCTGAACCGGGCGGGCGGCTCCGGCTTTGAGATGAAATTCCGGCACGGCGGCGGCGATGAATTCCTTCATCTCCTCGAAGGTCGCGTCTTCTGCTCCAGGCTCGCAGGGCGCAAAGCAAATCACATAGGCCCAGCGTTGCAGCACGCCCGTGGTCAGCAGGTCGCGCGCGATCCACCACATGCGGTCCCAGTGGCTCGAAGTCAGTTCATCATCCGCCACGAACCAATAAACAAAGACCCCACCTTGCGCGTGAACACGACCGTCGGCGTCCTGTCCCTGCCGGAAGAGCTTGAGCTTCATCACCGGCAGATCGTAGGCGTGCGGCCGCGCGATCCGCACCGGCACCGGCTCCGTGGCCGTGATGGTGAAACCGCTGCCCACCAGGCAAAACTGCGGCTTGTGAATGCTGCTGCGGTCCTGGCCCATGAGCACCACCTGGCAGTCGATCATCAAGCCGTTCGTCCGCACGTAGGTGCGATGGCCGAACAGGGTGTCCTTGGGCAGCGTCCTGACTGTGACGGAGGCGGTGGTCCCGGACTCGGAGCGGTAATCCAAAACCTGCGGCGGGAGAAAGACGCGGTTGCTGCTGATGAGCACGGGCGGGTTCGTGGAGGGCGGCCCGTCCGTGGCGAACATCGGCTCGTTGATCAGACGCAGTCCGGGCACGCCGATTTTTTGCCGCGCCTGTTGCGTGGCGAGAAACGCCGTCGTGCCGGCGGTCAGCGCCAGCACCACCAGAGCGACCATCCAAGCTCGGCGATTCATGCGGGCACCGCCTTTCCATCCTCGCCGTCCTCGCGCAGCCAGCGGGCCAGCAGCATCAGGCCGACCATGGCGGGGAGGTAGGGAACCAGGCTGAAGAACCAGTGTTCATGCACGAACTCGCCCGCCTTCTGCCCCGAGTGCTCGGCGGCAATGACAATGGTGAGGAGGCGCAACGTATTTCCCAGCACGGCGAAGGGGATGGACGAGCCGATGACCAGGACGCGCTTCCAAGTTCCCCGGAAGGCGGTGAAGGCGAAGACGCACGCCAGCGCCAGCATGGTCGTCAGGCTGCGCAGCCCGCTGCACGCGGCTTCGACGTCGTATTGGAAGCGGTTGGCCCGGTCGAAAATCTGCGTGCCCTGCTGCATCACATCAATGCCGAGGCCGTGGCTGACGAGCACCGTGAGCTTGGTGGCCAACTGGCGGAGCGGCAGGGTCAGGCCCTCCATGTCATTGGTCAGCGGGAGCATGAAGGCGAAGAGAAAATATGGGAAGAATGTGGCCTTCATCCAAGCCCGGCCCCAGATCAAACCCGTGATGGCATACAGCCCCAGGAAGAAGGCGACCACCGAGAGGCGCGTCTGCTGCACGGTGTAGCCGACCACATGCAGGAGGAGGGCGAAGACGAAGAGCGTCAGCGGGGGCCACCACACTTGTTTGGTCACGACGGAAAGTTCTCCGCGCTTCCACCAGATCAGCGCGACCACGATCAACGGCATGTAAGCGCCGAGGTTGTCGTCCGAGGAATTGGCGTAGGCCACTTGCAGCCAGGTGAACATCGAATGCGAAGCAACGTATCCGAGGGTCGGATTGCCGTAATAATGAAACAGCGCGGCCCACGCGGCCAGCAGCACCGCAAAGAGCAGCTTGTGCGGAACAGCGTCCCCGAAAGCGCGCAACTCCGCGACGATCCCGGGCGCTTTCGCCGGACCACCCGTCGCCTGCTCTTTTGTTTCTTGCGCCATGAGTTGTGGCATCAAAGCAGAATCCAGTCGGATTGTTCAAACAAACTTCCGCGCCAAGCTGGACGCAAAGACGTTCGCGGGGACAAAACTTTGAACCACGAAGGCACAAAGGACACAAAGGGCGGGCCAGGAGGGAATCACTTTTTCCGACTTTGTGTCCTTTGTGCCTTCGTGGTTCAACTCCAGACCAGCGCAAGGGCGCGGCTCCCGAGTTGCATCCCTCCCCGCCGACAAAGTGATGGAGACGCGCCGCCGGACCCGATAGCTTCGCCGCATGTCAGCCACTGGCTCAACCTTGAGCGGGTCATGAATTTCGCCGAGCTGCGGTTCTGGGAACTGCTCACCGGCGCGCTGGCTTTCGTCCTCGTGCTGCGCGCCGTCCTGTTCCGTTCGGGAAAATGGGCCGTCACCTTTGATCGCTGCGGCCTGCTCTCTGTCGGGCTGGTGCTGCTCCTCGCGGTCAGCCGCGTCACCTTCCTCATTTTTCTGATCGTGGCCGTGGGCACCTATCTGGGCCTCGCGCTCATCCTCCGTCTGCACGGGCGCGCGCCCCGGCGCTACCTGCTCGTGCTCATCCCGCTGCAACTGCTCCCGCTGTTCTACTACAAGTATGCGGGCTTCCTCGCCCGCGATGTTCTCGGCTGGCAGATCGACACGCTCCAGCATCTCATCATCCCGGTCGGCATCTCGTTCTACACGTTTCAGAAAGTCGCCTTCGTCGTGGACACGCTGGGCTTTCAGCAGCCGCTGCCGCGTTTCCTCGACTACATGAACTTCGCCGGCTTCTTCCCGCAGATTGTCGCCGGCCCCATCGAGCGGCGGAAAGATTTGCTGCCGCAGATGGAAGCGTTTCGTTTCACTTGGAATGCGGAAGCGATCAACACCGGCGTGAGCTGGATCGCGCTCGGCTTTTTTTTCAAGGCCGCTCTCGCCGACAATCTCGCGCTCTACTTCCGCCCTGCCGCCAGCGGCAACGCCTACCTCATCTGGATCAACAACCTCCTCTTTGGCCTCCGCATCTACTACGATTTCGCCGGCTACAGCTTCATCGCGCTGGGACTGGCGCGGCTCCTCGGCGTGCGGCTGACCTTGAATTTCGCCAGCCCCTATTGCGCCGTGAGCATCACCGAATTCTGGCGGCGCTGGCACATCACCCTCAGCCAGTGGTTTCGCGACTACGTCTATTTCCCGCTCGGCGGCGGGCGCCCGTCGTGGTGGGCGGCCAACGTGATGATTGTCTTCCTCATCTCCGGCGTCTGGCACGGGGCGGGTTGGAATTTTGTTCTGTGGGGTGCGCTGCACGGATTTTACCTCGTGCTCAATCGACTGCTCGGCCCGCGCTTGCGACTCCCGGTTTTTCTCGGCTGGGCCATCACTCTGGCGGCCACGTTTCTGGCCTGGCTGTGCTTCTACGAGACGGACGTGACCGCGCTTCTGCTCAAGCTCCGCGCGCTCTTCACCCCCGGCGCCTACTCCCTCGCCCACCTGCACGCCGTGCCCGGGCAGTGGATCGGGCGCGACCTCTTCGTGCTGGGCTGCTTTCTGCTCCTCAGCCTCGCCACCTTCCTCGGTGAATGGCGCTCGCTGCGACGCGGGGGCGAACCCCTCGCCCTGCTGCGCCGACCCGCCGTGCTCTTCGTGCTCGTCGTGCTGACCGTCCTGCTCGCCCCCGGAAAATCCAATGGCTTCATCTACTTTGCCTTCTAAGCCGTCCCGCGTTCCCGCCCTCGCGCTCAAGCTGCTCTGCGCGGCCCTCGCCGCTTGGGCGGTCGGCGTCGTCTTCACCCTCTGGATCAATCCCGAGACCCGTTTCCTCAAAGCGGCCGCCCGCACCAAACAGGAGTGGGCGCGGAAAATGACCCGCGAACACGGCGCGAAGTTTCTCGTCTGCGGCGCTTCCAGCACCACCTTCGGCATTGACGGCGCGCGCCTGCTGGAGCGTTATCAACTGCCCGTGGTCAACATGGGCGTCACGGCCGGCGTCACTCCCCGCATCCTCACCGAGTGGGCTTTGAGCGAAGCCCGCCCCGGCGACACCCTCGTCGTCGCCCTCGAACCGGGTCTCTTGATGGTCGATCAGGAAGCCACCGCCACGGCCGTGCAATTCTGCTATGCGCTCAATTCACCGCATTGGCTACGCGGTGTTTTGGAGCCGCACGAATCCGCCGGACCTTCCTCCTGGCTCATGCTTCGACCGGGTGGCCAGCCGACCTTCACCTACCTCGCCAAGCTGCTCGGCGGCCAGCCGCTCTACCGGTACCGAGTCGCCGACCTCCAGCCCAGCGGACTCGTCACCACCGCCGTGCGAACGCCGCTCACCGGCTCGCCCGGCTACCAAGGCCCGCTGCCCGCCTCCTCCCGGCAACTGCTCCGCAGCCTCGCCGACTGGAGCCGCACCAATCAGGTGCGCCTCTGCTATGCGCTCTACTGGGCTTGGTGTCCGCCCGAACATCTCGAGGCCTTTCGCCGCCAGAATGCCGCCTTCCTGGTCGAGATTTCCGAGTTCATGCCCGTGCTGGAAGACCGCCGTCTCGGAGCCGTGACCAATCAAACCCTCTTCGCCGACACCGCCCTGCACCTCACCGCCGAGGGCGTCCCACTCCGCACCGATGCGCTGGGGGAGGAACTGCGCGCCTGGCGCATGTGGAATCCCGACGAACTGCGCGCCCTGACCCAGAAGGAAAAAGGTTTTTAACCACGAAGGCACAAAGGACACGAAGCCAAGGAAAAGAAGTTTCTGTCTGGTCCGCCCTTTGGGTCCCTCGTGTCTTCGTGGTTCAACTCAGGGCAAACGCAGCACGCGGTAGTAACGATGCGAACTGTTCGTGGTCGAGGCATCAGCGAGTGAAGCCGTGGCTCCGTTCCAGGAAATGTTTCCGCTCAAGGCCGTCCAGTTCGTTGCACCCAAGTCATCCTTAAACTCCGCGCGGTAGTTACGCGCGGGGTTGCCCGTCCACAGCAGCAGCGCGCTGCCCCCGCCAGCTGGTGCGACCGTCAGCACGCGGAAGACGGAGTTGATGTTCGTGGGGTCCGTGCCGGCGCGGAACTCCGCGAGATCGCTGACGCCGTCGTTGTCGAAATCACTGCTGCCATCGCGCGCCAGGGTGTTGAAGTAGGCCATCTCCCAATCGTCATCCAATCCGTCGCCATCCGAGTCCGCGCCGCCGAGCTTGAGCAGGAACACATCGCGCTTGTCGTTGAAATCGCCGCCCGCCAGATCGCTGGCGAAACTTTGGAACGCCACCGTGCGCCCGTCCGCCGCCAGCACCGGCCGCGCCGACGCCCCATTGCCCGCGCGCCCCTGCGCATTCGCGCTCACCAGCATCGTCACACCGAGCAGGCGGTCGCGCACGAAGATGTCGCTCACGCCGTTCGTGTCATGGGGCACGAGGTCACTGGCCCTGCTTTGGAACACGACGTAGCGCCCGTCGCCGCTGATGAACGGCGTGGTGGAAGAACCATTCGCCACGCCGCCGGCCAAGTTGCCGCTCACCCGAGTTTCGAATCCGGTGTTCAAGTCCACGGCGAACAAATCCACCAAGCTCGTTCCCGCCCGCACCCGCTCGAAAGTTACGATGCTGCCATCCGCGCTGACGGATGGATTGCGGCAGCTCGAACAGACTAGAACATTCGAGGAACCAGGCACGAGGTTCGTCGCGACGATGGAAGTAATGTAGTTGGAACCAAACGGGTGCGAAACAAACGTGTAGTTCGACTGCGTGGCGAGCAGGTCATGCCGCCAGACCGCGCTCCCGTCGGCCAGACTGAAAACGACGTGACGGCCCTGGGCGCTCAACACGGAATTGGTCGCGTCCACCGTGAGCGGCGTGAGAATCGCGTTGAGGTTGGTGCGGTGGATGTTGGTGTTGTTCGAATCGATCCAGTCGTACTGCTGGAAGGACATGGTGTAGCTGCACAGCCGTTTGGGAATGTTCACGAGATAGTTCGTGTCATTCCGGTTTGTCCCGGTCAGCGCGGCCATGATTTGGTATTTGGCATACTCCGGATACGGAGGATTAACGCCGCCAGCGGCCGTCGGCAGGAGATTGCCCGCCTTGGTGGCGAAAACCACGATGCCGCCATCGCCCTTCAGGCTAGGGGCGATGGAGGACGAATATCCTGAGCTGGAATTGTCCGTCGCCACACTCATGAGGTAGTTGGTGGCGTAATAAAGCCCGTTGGTGCCCGCGAAATAATACCGCAGCCAGACATCCGACACGTTGTTCGCGTCATTCACATTGGGATTCAAATCATTGGCGTCGCTGCGGAAGGCTAGGAGCAATCCGTCTGCGCTCAACGCGGGCGAATCGGAAAAAGATGCCACGACACCCCGACTCGCCACCCTCATGCCACTGGACGTGAACACACCATTGCTCGCCCGCGCCACGGTCACGTAGGAGTAAAAGCCCGGCAGCACGGCCGCAATCGTGCCTCCATCCGCGCTGATGATCGGGCTGCGATAGGTGTTGGTGTTTTCAATCAACGTGCCGGGCCCACCCGAACTGCCGCCATCCGTGTTGGTGAAATATACCGTCGCATTAAGGCTCACCCCCAAGCTCGTGCCGCTCACCGCATCGCTCACGAAGACATCAATCAGGCCGTTCGTGTCGCGGTAAACCGATGGATCATCGTAGCGTGTGGAGACGATGTAGCGCCCGTCCGCGCTGAGGCTGTTCAGCCCGAGGAAGGAATGGGCGGACGACGACTTCGCGGGTTTCGTGGATGTGGCCGGGGTGATGAGTTCTGTCGCGCCCGTGTTCATGTCGCGCAGGAAGATGTCGCTTGCGCCGTTCCGGTCCTGCGCCGCCAGATCGTTGGCCGGACTGTCGAAGGCGATCCGACCGGCATCCGCCGTGGCTGCCACGGTGGCGAACTGAAAATCCCCCGCCCCTGCCGCCTGGTTCGTGTTGCCACTCAGCAACTCCAGCGAGCTGGTAACGAGATCTTTGCGGAACAGGTGATAACGCGGCACCACGTTGGTTGTGAAATAGGGGCTGTCCACGCCAATCTCCCGGAGGACCATGAAGCGCGCGTTGGTGCTCAAGGTGTCCACATGACTGGGGCTGGAGGGAAAATTTCCGAACTGTTTCTGGTGGGCGACGGAGACAGCGTTGGACGCGCGGTCCCAGAGCAGGATCTGCGTCCAGCCGTTGCTCGAACCCTCGAAGGCCACGGCCGTTCCGTCCGCACTGATGACCGACGGCGCGTTGGAAACAGGGAAAGCGAAGAGCCGCTGCCGGATGCGTGCCGGTAAGTCGAAGAACATTGGATAAGTCGAGCCGCTGCTCGTGACCGTGGCGTGGAACGCGAGACCGGTGCCGTTCCCGGCCAGCGTGGGAAAGGTGCAGGAGTAATTCCCCCCCAGAAGGGCGAACGCGTTCGTGCTGGCCCACAGGGTTGAACCGGATTGCAGATCGCGGATATACACGTCCACTCCGCTGTTGTTCACGGCAGGCATGAGGGATTGGTCCGCCGTGGTGAAGGCGGCCCAGCGCGCATCCGGCGTGATGTTTGCGAGCGTACACTTTCCAACTACTGCATTTCCATTCACGTCCGGGCTGACCAGCACGGTTGCGTTCGACCAGGTGTCGCGGGCGTAAATGTTCACGCTGCCCAGCGGGGCGCCGCCCGCCACGAGATTGAGCGCGCGGCTCTCGAAGAAGACCCAGCGGCCGTCGGCGGAAATCTGCGGGGAACCGGAGAGCGGGAGGTTCAGCGAAGGCGCGGGATCACCCGGAGCGTTGCCATTCACGTCCACGCTCACGAGGCGAGTGATGCCGTTCACCACGTCGCGCACGAAGACGTCGCTGGCGTTGTTCGTGTCGCCCGCCGTGAGATTGCTGGCGCGGCTGGCGAAGGCGATGAACTGGCCGTTGGAGGAGACGCTGGGGAAATTCGCGTCTGCATTTGCACCGCCCAAACCGCCAGCGCCCACGCTCACCAGCACCGTGTTGCTGCTCACGAGGTCGCGCACGAAAACATCGAGCCACGGGTTGAGATCATCATTCGTGACGAGGTTGTTCGCATGGCTGACGAAGACGAGGTGCTGGCCATCCGCGCTGAAGGTGGGATTGAACGAGTTCCCGGCGGCGGAAACGCTGGCTTGCGCGCCGGACGAAACCACGGCGGGCGCGGCGGCGAACAACGGCGCAGTCCACGCGGCGAGGAGGAGACAGAGGAAGGGTTTCATAAATTTATTCAGGAAGCGCGGCCGGAGCGTTGGGGATAAGCACGTCGGTTATGACCACTGGATTTCCGAACCCGCCCGAATCAACAACGGGGATGCTTTTCAAAGCCATGCGCAAACCTTCCGAACTCGTGGTCATTACAGAGCCGTCACTGAAGAGAAGGTTGCCCGTGACATTGTGCGGCCCGTCGTTCCACCGAACGCCCGGATCTGCGGCGTCAAAGGCCAAGGCTGACACATAAGCGACTCCACAAACGCGAGCCCTGCTTGACCGCATGTGCC
>JAYVWQ010000527.1:0-3005 GCA_043785945.1 Akkermansia sp. | reverse complement strand
CGTGATTCACGGTTTGACTGGCCTCGTGGTAATCCGCGCGGACGAAGACCCTGCGCCCTCAACCATCACCAGATCAAAATTGTCGAGGAGCGCGGCGAGCGCCTGCCGAATGGTGACATTGCGCCAGGACGACGAAACCATGCCTCGCTGATCAAGGGCGGAGGCGAGCTTGGGATCGAAAGTGATGTTCAGTTTCGCGTCTGTGCCCAAGTTCTTCATAGCCACGGTGAGCGGAAGAAAGTCCATGACGATTCTTGGCATCACCGCTCCACCATCCTCCGTAGCCGTGTTGTTCTTATCCAACTTCGTGAATGCGTTTGTCGCAGCGATGCGTACAATCGAGCTTGCCTGGTTGGTAATGATGATGAGTCCGTGCTTGCCTAGCAGTTCATCCAGCGCGTGCCGTGCGGTCACATTCGTCCAGCGAGCCGTCACTGTCGGCTGGCGAAGTGACTGGCCCGGCTCAAACCCGGAGCCCGGCACTCGCGGGTCGAGAATGTAATTCAACTCCGACTGGACACCGAGGTTGCCAATGGCGCTCGCCAGTGGCACGTCTGTGATGGCGATAGTGGGAACCTTCTCAACTTCGGCTGCATGGACGGTCGCGAATGCCAGTGCAGATAGCAGCTCGAAAGCTGAAATCAATCTGCTCATCACATGAAGCGATTTCGTCTTCACTACGACTACGCCGCTACTGCTTCCGCCTTCTTCGCCAGCTCCGGATGCTTCTTCACGTAATCCTCCAGCGCGGCCTTCAATGCTTCTTCCGCCAGCACGGAGCAGTGAATCTTCACCGGGGGCAGGCCGCCGAGGGCATCCACGACTTCCTGGTTCGAGAAGTTCATGGCCTCGTCGATGGTCCGGCCCTTGATCAGTTCCGTGGCCATGCTGCTGCTGGCGATGGCCGAGCCGCAGCCAAAGGTCTTGAAGCGCGCGTCCTCGATCTTGCCGTCCTTGATCCGGAGGCTGATCTTCATGATGTCGCCGCAGGCCGCCGCGCCCACTTCGCCCACGCCGTCGGCGTCCTTGATGTCGCCCATGTTGCGCGGGTTCATGAAGTGTTCCATGACCGTCTCGTTGTACAATGTGTAGGTTTCGCTCATAACACGTTTCTTTCCGTTCAGGTTTTTCGTTTAATTTTTGTTCCAGGACGCGCGACCGACCGGTGGCTGTCCCCGACCGGCACATGCGTCTTCATCAAATCCGCCAAAGTCGTCTGCGAGAAAACATCCTTCACCCGGTCCTGCGCCTGCTCGAAGAGGCCGCAGAGGGCGCAACCGCCGAAGTGCTCGCACTTCGGCTCGTCCGGGGAGAGGCAGCGTTGCAGGGCAATCTTGCCCTCGATGGCCTCGATCACGTCCAGCACGGTGATGTCCTTGGAGGGCTTCAACAACTGGAAGCCGCCGCCCGAGCCGCGATTCGATTTCACCAGCCCCGCCTTGGCGAGTGACTGAAAAATTTTCCCCGCGAAGCTCTTCGGAATGTGCTCCTCCTGGCTGACCTCATCGACCATGACCACTGTGCCCATAGGACGACGGGCCAGGCACATGAGGCCCAGAACTCCGTATTCGCCTGCGCGGGTGATTTGCATCGTTTGGTCAAACCGGACGGGATTAGTCCGGTTCGCAATCCGAATATAGAAGTGAGGCGGGGCGTGTCAACGGGGGATTCGGGTGAAGCGCGTTGTCCAAGACTTTGATGGTGACGCGTCGCTCTGTGCGCGCCGAGGTTCGGAGAGATCGCAGAGATGGAAGGTTCGTGCCGGTGAAGTTGCTGGTTCTTCGTCTCCATCTCTCCGATCCGGCGGCGCGCGCGGAGCGACGCGCCCCACCTTTTTCACTCTCGCAAGACAACACGGTTGTCCTGCTCGCTTTCCCGGCGTAGGGTCGCCGCGCCAAAATTAATGGCGATTAAAGATGAGTGCTCAAAAAATTCGTTTGTTTGTGAAACCGTTCTGCGGGTGGTGCCACGAGGCCAAGGACTGGCTGGAGGAGCACGGCCTCGCCTTCGAGGAACTGGACGTGGTGTCGGACCGTGCCGCCTACCAGGAGATGAAGGAAATTTCCGGCCAGACGCGCGCGCCGGTGATTGAAGTCGATGGCGAGGTGCTGGCTGATTTCGACACCGACCAGTTGGAAGCGTTTTGGAAGAAGCTGGAGGCCGAAGAGTAATGATTTTCAACCACGGATGGACACGGACGAACACGGATGGGGCGCAGCGGGGCAAGAACCTGCGGCGCTCTGACAAAGGAATTCACCTCCAGCTGTTTTTATCCGTGTCCATCCTTGTGCATCCGTGGTTAAAACAACATTCACGATGATGACCGCCGAACTGCCCAACAAGCTGCGCCCGCGCATCCCGGAATGGCTGCGGCTCAAGCTGCCGACCGAAAACACCTTCGCCCAGACGCGCAACCTGCTCGACGGCCTGCGCCTCCATACCGTCTGCGAAAGCGCCAAGTGCCCGAACCACTGGGAGTGCTGGAGCAAGGGCACGGCGACTTTCATGATCGCAGGTGACCGCTGCACGCGGGCCTGCGGCTTCTGTGCGGTGAGCACGGCCAAGCCGCTCGCGCTCGAAACGGACGAACCGCAGCGCGTGGCTGAAGCCACCAAGCGCATGAAGCTCAAGCACGTCGTCATCACGGCGGTGGCGCGGGACGATCTGGCGGACGGCGGGGCGGAACATTTTCGCCAGACCATTGATGCCGTGCGGGCCATGAATCCCGGCATCGTCATCGAGGTGCTCGTGCCGGACTTTTTGGAGAAGGACAGCGCGCTCGACGCCGTGCTTTCGGCGGCCCCGGAGATTTTTAATCACAACCTCGAAACCGTGCGCCGACTGACTCCGAGCGTGCGTTCGCGCGCGACGTATGACCGCTCGCTCTCGGTGCTGCGCAAAGTGAAGGAGAAACGCGGCAACGCGGTCTTCACCAAATCCGGCGTCATGCTCGGCCTCGGCGAGACGGAGGAAGAGCTGTTCACCGCCATGGACGATCTGCGCGC
>JAYVWQ010000526.1:0-5204 GCA_043785945.1 Akkermansia sp. | reverse complement strand
TGGAACTTCACCCACACTTCGGAGTCGTGGCGGATTTCGACTTCGAGTTCATCCAGTCCGCGCGGCGAAGGACTCTTCGGGTCGCTGATTTTGCCGTCGAGGGCGAACGTGCTGTTGTGGCAGGGGCAGAGATAACAGCTTCGCGCTTCCATATAATCGACGAAGCAACCCGCGTGAGGGCAGACGACATTCAGGGCGCGCGGCTGGCCGCCTTTTTCGCGCAGCAGATAGACCGCGCCCACGGCGGTCTCGGGCGATTTGTTCCAGGCATCCACGCGGCTGGCGAGCACGGCGAACTTGCGCGGCACACCGTCCTCGGGCAGCGCGCTCAGAGACGCGACGCGCACCAGTTGCCCGCCGGTGCTGGTCTGGCGCCGCGCGGGATCGAGCCACACGGCCAGCCCGGCCGCCGCCGGAATGAGTGTGATGACCGCGCCGATGACGCCGGAGGCGAGCTTCTTCAAGAAGCCGCGCCGGTCGGGGCAGCGGCATTGAGGTGACGGGGCATTTTCCATGTGCGTTAGTCGGACGACTGTGGAGAAGATTTTTTTCAAAGGCAAAAAATATCCCGGCGCAGAATGAAGTAATCGTCGGCGAGGCGGAAATTTTGCGTGATTTTGCCGGAAGCGAATTTTACGGTGAGGGCATGATCATGTGGATTGCCGCCCTGGTGCTGATGACGTCGACCATTGTGCTCGGGTACCGGGCCGGAGCGATCCGCGCCGGGTTCTCGTTCATCGGCCTGGTGGCCGGGGTCATTCTGGCCATGCCGCTGGCCCCGATGTTCAACTGGGTGCTGCCGCTTTTTAGTTTTGGCGGACCGCTCGTCCCCAAGTTTGGTTCGCCCATCATCGCTTTCTTCGCCGTCTCCTGGGTCTTCAAGGCGCTGGCCGCGTTCGTCCATCGCAAGGTGGATTACCACTACCGCTACGGCCGCGACGACGCGCACCGGGCCGTCTGGGAAGTGATGCACCGCCGCCTCGGAGCCTGCCTGGGCGCACTGAACGGTTTGGTTTATTTCCTCGTCTTCTCGCTCGTCATTGCGGTCTTCGGCTATCCCACGATTCAGATGGGCGCGAGCGAAAGCAATTCCAAGGTGCTGTCCTTCGTGGGCAACGCGGCGGTGGATCTCCAGGCCACGCACATGGACAAGGTGGTGGCGTCGTTTAACCCGGCTCCGGAAAAGTATTTCGACACCACGGACATTCTCGGCCTGCTCCATCACAACCGCGGCCTGATCGACCGGCTGGAAAATTATCCAGTGTTCGCGGCCATGGCCGAGGAGCCGATGTATCGCAGTCTGGGCGCAGACAAGGAATTGCAGAGCATGATCAAGGGCACGGCCACCTTCAGTGAAATTTGGGACAACCCCAAGGTGCAGGAGGTGGTGACCAACACCGACCTCGTGACCAAAGTGCTGGAGATCGATGTGGCCGATCTCAAGCAGTATCTCGAGACGGGCGTGTCGCCGCACTTCGAGAAGGAGAAATTGCTGGGCCGTTGGAGTTACGACGGTCCGGCCACGCTGCGCATGAACAAAGGTCTGCGTCCTGACGTGCCCGCTTCGACCTGGTTCCGGGTGAAGAACGAACTGCTGGAGCGTTTTGACGCCAGTGTCTTCACCGCCTTTGCCGACAGCAAAACGAAGCTGCAACTCGGCACCAACATGGATGGCAAAGCGACCTCTTACATCCTGACCCCGGGTCCGCGCCTGGCTAATGGCCAGATCGTGACCAACCGTCTGGCGCGCTGGTTCACCACCAACGCGACTTATTCTGCCACCGGTAAATGGAGCGGCTCCGCCCCGAATTATCTCATCACGCTCGGCAACAAGAACGGCACGGCCACCGCGGAGGGGACCTTGGACAAGGGCAGCCTGACCTTTCAGTTTGAGGGCAAGGCGCTGCTCTTCACCAAGTTGAGCGATTGAGGGGGCCGACGGGAAATTAGCGCAGCGGAAAACTCACCGGCTTGGCCGAGCCGCTAAATACTTTGCGGTCCATCGAGGTTCCGTAAGTGGGCACCGGGTTGGTGCTGTTGGCTGCCATCGTGGTCTCTGCGTCCACCATCAAGCCGTTTCCAGAGAACGACCCCGGTCCGGTCCCGGACAGAAAGGAACCCGCCAGTTGAGCCTCATCCCCGCCCGCCGTGGCCACGCCATAGAGGACCAACCCGCAAGCCAGCACTCCGATCCCGGCCGCAAAGGCCGGACGCAGATCAATGCCGAAACGATCCCACCACGACGGGCGCTCTGGGGCGGCCTCGATGCGCGCGAGAATGCGGCTGGAGAAATCGTTGAAATAGCGCGGAGGCGGCTGCTCGTGGCGTTTGAGCCGCAGTAGTTTCTCCAGCGCTGCAAAATTGTCTGGCGGGGCATCCATAATTCTATTTCAGATAGTTCGAGAGCAGCGCCTGCATCTGCTGGCGGGCGTAAAAAAGCCGCGACCGCACCGTGCCTGTGTTGCACTCCATGATGGCCGCAATCTCGTCGTGCGACAGTCCCTGCACATCATGGAGCGTGATGACCATCCGGTGATCTTCAGACAGCTTCTGCATGGCCTCGTTCAATTTTTGCTGCAACTCCGCCAGCGCGACCTCCCGGCGCGGCGTCTTGTCCGAGACGAAGGCCACCAAGTCCGGATCGTTCTCCGCGTTGAAATCCATGTCGTTCAGGCTCAACGAGTATTTGTTCTTCCGCGCCTTGAGGAAGTTGATCGTCTTGTTGACCGCGATGCGATAAATCCAAGTGTAGAAACTCGAATCCCCCTTGAACGACTTGAGCACGCTGTAGGCCTTGATGAAGGTGTCCTGCGCCAAATCGTTCGCGTCCTCGTGGTTGGACGTCATGTGGTAAATCGTGGAATAGATGCGCCCCTGGTAACGCTGGATGAGCTGGTCATAGGCGCGCATGTCACCGTCGCGCGCCGCCCTCACCAATTCCGGGTCGGCTTGATAATCCGGCGACTCCTCGACCGCCGCGACGGGTTCGAGCGGCTGCGCTGTTTTGATGAGGGGGACGCTTTTCATGGCGACTCCCGCTTAGGCCGGGCCACCCAATGATTCTGTCTGCGCTGCGAGCACTCCGCACAGGTTTAACAATCCCCTGCGGGCTTCCGTCTCCCGCAGCACGCCCGCCGCCTCGCACGCCCGCTCCAAGTATTCCCGCACCACGCGCAGCGATTCTTCCAACGCGCCATGCCGCCGCAGCAAGGCGACGGCCTGGGCAAACTGTTGCGGCTGATAATCGCCGACCAGCGCCTCCAGCTTGGCTCGCACCGCCGGATCGTTTCGTTCCAGCAAGACCAGCAGCGGCAGTGTCACCTTGCCCTTGGCCAGGTCCGTGCCCAGCGATTTGCCCGCCGCGCCCTCCGTGCCGAACACATCCAGGCAGTCATCGTAAATCTGATACGCCGTGCCCAGCGCCAGCCCATAGCTGCGCAAGGCCTCGCGTTCCCGCACCGGCGCTCCGCTCAGGTACCCGCCCAGGTCGCAGGCCACCGCGAACAGCTCGCCCGTTTTCATGGCCAGCACTTTCAAATACTCGGCCCGCGTGCCGTGCAGATGGCCCCGGCGCAAGGTCTGCAAAATCTCCCCCTGGCAAACCGTGTCCGTGGCGGAGGCCACTGCGCGACAAACCTCCGTGGTGGGAAAATCAGCCGCCAGCTTCAGGGACTTGGCATACAGGCAGTCGCCGAGCAGCACGGAGTATTCATTCCCCCAATGCACCGCCAGCGTCGGACGCCCACGCCGAATCGTCGCCTCGTCCATCACGTCGTCATGCACCAGCGTCGCCAGGTGGACCATCTCAATGATGACCGCGACGGTGATGTGGCTGTCTTGGATATGGCCCGTGGCGCTGGCGCTCAGGCCCACGAGGGCGGGACGCAACTGCTTGCCCTGGGCGGTTAGGGCGTAGTCCGCATAGCGGGCCAGATCGGGTTCAAAGGCGCTGATTTGCTCTCCCATCCGGCGCGACACCGCTTGGAGAAACGGCTCCAAAGGCTGGACAATCTGTCTCCAATCGACCGGGGGTTTCACAAGCAGCGCCACCGAATCCGAGGGCCCCGCCACTCTGGTTTCTGCAGCCAACATGGTGCGCCGAAACTACGGGGGCACTTCCGCCAAGTCAAACCCTGCGCCGGACGCAGATGGGATTTCAACGGCTCGCCCAGAGTCGGGGACACGAGCCTCACGCCGCGGTTACCTGTTCTTGTCTTGGATGATTTGGTTGAGCCGGAAGCCTTCGATGTCGGTCTTCACCTGAATCCACACCGGCATGTGGTCCGACATCTGGTAGGTGAACTTGTCCCGCGTGAAGTTCTTGCCGGGGAACAATTCCTCGATGTGGGCGTCGTCGAGGTGGAAATCCAAGGCCCCGCCCGCGTTGGTGAAATTCTCCGGCACCGTGGGCAGGTGCAGGATCTGATCATAGCGCGCATCGTGACCGAGGTTCGAGCCGCCGATCATGCGGTCGCCCATCTTGAGGTTGACCAGGGGTCGGGGAATTTTCAGGCCACAACTGACAAGGGCCGCGAACATCTTGTCGCTCAGCTTGGGCGTGTTGAAGTCCCCCATGACCAGCAGGTCATGGTCCTCCAGGGTCTTCTTGTCGATGCGGCGTTGGATCCAATCGCTGAGGAGTTGGAGTTCTCCCTGACGGGCCAGCATGCTGTCACCCCAGCGCGCATGCAGGGCAATGGCGAGAAAATCGAAATTACCGGCGCGGAAGGAAGAGAGATAAGGCGGACGCCAGAAAGATTTTGGGGCGACCCATTCCTCACCCACTTTGACGCGCGGGGCATCGATCTCGGCGGCCAGCCCGTTATGGATCACCGCCCGGCGGTCGAAGAGAAAAGCGGTGCGCTCGTTGTTCCCGCCGAAGTCATCCGTCCAGTCGGAGAAGACGACCTTCCACGAAGTCCCCAGATATTTCATCACCTGGCCCAAGTCCTCGAGGTTGTCCCGCAATTCCACGAGGGCCACGAGATCGAACTGCCCGAGGATCTCGGCGATGTAATGGAGCGAGGACTCGAGGCGTTTCTTCTTGCCGAACTCGCGGATGTTCCAGACGGCGATGTTGATCGTCTCATCCAGTTTCGAGGGCGGAATTTTTGCGGCGGCGATGCGCTTTTTGAGGGCGAGAAGTCCCTGGGCCACTTCTGGGGAAACAGAACCGTGGTGCATGGGAATTTTTCTAACGAGCG
>JAYVWQ010000525.1:0-7378 GCA_043785945.1 Akkermansia sp. | reverse complement strand
CCGACCGTTGCCGTCCCTCAAGATTGAAGAACGGCAAGAGTGCGGCGGGCGCAGAGCAATCGCACTCGCCAGTGTGGACCGCGCCGGATACGTTCTCGCATTCAAAAATGATTATGCGCGCGATTGCAGAACTGGTTCCTCAATATCTTCAAAGCTACGACGCCGTCGGCAAAGACAAAATCTGGCAGCAGCACAGCACGACCTTTCGCCAGTTCTGGAACAAGCACGTTCTGAACGGCGGCGGCGGCACGATCCCCGATGAGGTCTGCGATGAGGTGATTCGGATTCTCGACCGGAACGGCAAAGGCAACACGAAGCAAAACGAGGCCGTTGCCAAAGCGATGGTGCCGCAGAACGTCTGGCGAAAGCTGTTCAACTCGCTTCGCGCTGACAAAAACCTGGCGCGGCTGGTTGATGCCATTTTCACGGAGTCCGCAGTTGAGCGGAGGGCTGGTTTGATTGACGAACTGTATGCCGCCAATGCCGGACGGAAGAACTGGCTGACCGGCGAAAGTGGCAATGTGCTTAACGCGATGCTCGCCGCGTACGACCCGGTGGAAAATCTTTCGTTCATATCGCTCACCGGGCGCAAGGCCCAGTTGGATGCGCTCGAAGTAAAACTGCCCTTCGATTGGGAGCGGGCGTCGTTCGGGCAACGCATCGCGCACAGCAACGTGCTGCTGCGCGCAGAAACTCGTGCGCTGGGCATTGAGGGTTCTGCAAGGACACAATCATGCTTCTGGTGGTCATCCGGGGTGAAGGAACTCTGGAACCAAGAGGACACGATTCAACGCACGGACAAAGCAGTGACCGTGACTGTTCCAACTGAGGAGCAAGCTGAACCCAATGAAAAGACCGGCGATGGCGAGTTGCGTGAATCACTGCAAATGCAAGCGGCCCTCGCGGAGATAGGGGCGCAAATGGGATTTCAAATTTGGCTGCCCCGTGCAGACCGGGTGAGAGTGCTCACACGGTGGAAGCCCACCGCCGGAGTTCTCCTCGACAGTCTTCCGGTTGGATTCGACCAAGCCACGATGAAAACAATCGAGCAAATTGACGTTCTTTGGCTGAAGCGCCGTTCCGTCGTGCGTGCCTTCGAGGTGGAGCACACCACGTCCATTTACTCCGGCCTGCTTCGGATGGCCGACTTACTCGCCATGCAACCGAATCTGAAAATCAATCTTCACATCGTTGCTCCGACATCACGCCGCGCGAAGGTGTTTCAGGAAATCCGAAGGCCGGTGTTCGCGCTGCTGGAGGGAGGTGCGCTCTCCGAAACATGCACTTACCTTTCGTACGATACAGTCGCGGATTTAAGAGGACAGCCACATCTTGAACATCTCTCGGACAAGGTGCTGGACGATTATGAAGAAAAGGCACAGGACACGGACTGACCGCTTGTGTCACAAGCTCAGTCGTTTTCTCTCGTCCCGTTTTAGCCGAGCAGTTCAGGCAGCGGCCTGCAAAGCCGCAGCGGATGCGTGGGCGAGGGGAGCGTGCGGCCAAGACGGTCAATGCCGGACTCGATGCGGGACTGAAGGTCAGGTGAAAGTTTGAAGAAGTCGGCGTCGAAGTCGCGGGAGTAAATTTGGAGCGCCGCTGTCACTGGCCTGCTTCGGGCTGACGAACACGGGAGTGAACACCGGCGGCAATCTCCTGCTTGGCGCGCGCGATTTTCTCTTTGAACTCGTCGCTGACCTCAAGCTGGTCCTCGATGAAATCGTCGAGCCAGTCGCGAATCGCCTGCATCTCCTCGACGGAGAGTCCGGTGATGGCGGACTCGATTTCCTTCACGGTGCTCATGGCGGGAAAATCAGGCATTCAGGGCGCGGCTTCAAGCGCGAAGGGGTAGCGCAGGCGGGTGCAGTTCCGCGCTCGACTGCCTCAAGCCATCAAAGCGCGCTGCGGTAGAGCATCGCGGCAATCAGTCCGCCGATGATCGGGCCGACGACGGGGATCCAGGCGTAGCCCCAGTCGCTGTCGCGCTTGCCGGGGATGGGCAGAAGCGCGTGCATCAGGCGCGGCCCGAGGTCGCGCGCGGGATTGATGGCATAGCCGGTCGTGCCACCGAGCGAGAGGCCAATCACCAGGACCACCAGCGCCACAGACAGTCCGTCGAGCGAGCCAAGGCCGCCGTCCGGACTGCTGACGTGCAGCACCGCGTAGGCGAGCACGACGGTGCCGATAATTTCCGAGAGCAGGTTTGAGCCGAGCGCGCGAATGGCCGGCCCGGTGCAGAAGACGGCCAGCTTCGCGTCGGCATTTTCCGTCGTGGCAAAGTGCGGCTTGTAATGCGCCCAGACCAGGCAGGCGCCGAGACACGCGCCGATCATCTGGGCGGTGACATACACGGGCACGAGGCTCCAACTGAACTTGCCGGCCGCCGCGAGCGCGAAGGTCACCGCCGGATTTAGATGCGCGCCGCTGGTCGCCGCGCTGACCAGCACGCCGGTGAACACCGCCATCCCCCAGCCGAAGGTGATGACGATCCACCCGCTGTTGTGGCCTTTGGTTCCTTTGAGGAGCACGTTGGCCACCACACCGTCCCCCAGGAGAACGAGGATGGCGGTGCCGATGAGTTCGCCGAGGAATTGAGTCATGTTCATATGCGATCTGGATTGGTGTGGGCGAATGTTTAAGCAAGCAGACAGCCGTTGGCGAGTGCGGAATAGTTCTGAATTTGCGGCTTTCGCCCTCGCCCCCGCTGACCGGCGCATCCTATTTTTTCAGCCAGCCTTGCGAACGGCCCACGGCTTTCTGCCAGCCGCGCGTCAGTTCGGCGACCTTGGCGCGGTCCATTGCGGGATGGAATTCCTTGTCGCGCTGCCACTGGTGCTGGAGTTCATCCGTGCCCGACCAGAAGCCCACCGCCAGCCCGGCCAGATAGGCCGCGCCGAGGGCCGTGGTCTCGCGAATTTTCGGGCGGACCAGCGGCACGCCGATGAGGTCGGCCTGAAATTGCATGAGCAAATCATCCACCGTCGCGCCGCCATCCACGCGCAGTTCCTTCAGCGGAATTCCCGAGTCCGCCTCCATCGCCGCCAACACGTCCATCGTCTGGTAGGCGATGCTCTCCAGCGCGGCGCGAGCGAAATGGCCCGCCGTGGTGCCGCGCGTGATGCCAACAATCGTGCCGCGCGCGAACTGGTCCCAATGCGGCGCGCCCAGTCCGGCGAACGCGGGCACGAGATAGACGCCGCCGTTGTCCGGCACGGACGCGGCGAGCTGTTCCACCTCGGCCGAAGTTTTGATCAGACCGAGTCCGTCACGCAGCCATTGCACCACGGCTCCCGCGATGAAGATGCTGCCTTCGAGCGCGTAAGTGATTTTGCCGTCCACCTTCCAGCCGATGGTGGTGAGCAGATTGTTTTTCGACGGCACCGGTTTGTCGCCGGTGTTGAGCATCATGAATCCGCCGGTGCCGTAGGTGTGTTTCAACATGCCGGGCTGAAGACACATTTGCCCGAAGAGCGCCGCCTGCTGATCGCCCGCGATGCCGCCAATGGGAACGCGCACGGGGAACAGCCCCGCCGCCGTCTCCGCGTAGCGCTCGCTGGACGCGCGCACCTCCGGCAGCAAGGCGCGGGGCACGTCGAGCAGTTCGAGCAACTCGTCGTCCCATTCGTTGGTAAGGATGTTGTAGAGGAGCGTGCGGCTGGCGTTGCTCACGTCGGTGATGTGCGACTGGCCGCCGGTGAGCTTCCACGCCAGCCAGGTGTCGATGGTGCCGAAGGCGAGCCGGCCTTCCGTCGCGGCCTGCCGCGCGCCATCCACATGATCGAGAATCCATTTGAGCTTCGTGCCGGAGAAATAGGCGTCGAGGACGAGACCGGTCTTCTGTTGAATCATCGGCGCGAGACCCTGCTGCTTCAGCGCGTCGCAAAGTTCCGCCGTGCGGCGATCCTGCCACACGATGGCGCGGTGGATGGGCCGGCCCGTCGCGCGATCCCAGACCACGGTGGTCTCGCGCTGGTTCGTGATGCCGATGGCCGCGACCTGGCTGAACTGAATTCCAGCGTGAGCTACGGCCTCCGCGATCACGCCCGCCTGCGTAGCCCAGATTTCCTCGGCATCGTGCTCGACCCAGCCGGGCTGCGGATAAAACTGCGTGAACTCCCGCTGCGCGACCGCGCGGATGGCTCCGGCGTGGTCAAACAGGATGGCGCGTGAACTGGTGGTGCCCTGATCCAGGGCCAAGATAAATTGTGGCATGGCGATTCGTCCCGGGGTGATTTGTATGGGGCAATTCTCAGACGAAAAGGGAACTGATGTCCACACCGCAATCATTGGCGGCTCCGGCTCCCTCGCCCCGTGAGGAACGAACGGGGAGAGGGTTGGGGAGAGGGGCTGCGGAGCTGGATGTTTGACGCGTTGGTTTTCATCGGCACCTCCTCTCCCCGGCCCTCTCCTCCACTCCGAGTGGAGGAGAGGGAGTTAAGAACAGAGTCCAGATGCCCACCAGCCCAGCCAGAGCCACCATTGCCGCCGGGCGGCTGGAGTGTTACATCGTCGCACCTTTGAATATTCCTGACTCAGTTGCACTCGCATGGTTTGCCGCCTTCAGTTTACTGACGTTCCTTGCCTTCGGCTTCGACAAGTGGCGGGCGGCGCGCGCCGGGCGGCGTGTGCCGGAATCTTTGCTCGTGCTGTTCGGCGCATTAGGCGGCTGGCCCGGTGGGCTGCTCGGCATGAAGGTCTTCCGGCACAAGACGATCAAGTGGACGTTTCAACTCAAGTATGCCGTCGCGCTGATTCCTTTCGCTGCGGAAGTCTGGGCGTGGCTGCACTGGCGGTGATTGAACCATGACGCTAATAACTCGCGCTCCGTTGGAACTGTGAATTCATGAACACCAAAGATTTTATCCGCCTCGGCGTGCCGCTCGGTGAAGCCACGCGGCGGGCGACCGACTTTGTCGCGAAGTTCATCCTCGGCGGCGGCGACAAGACGCGGTTACACGAGGAGGTCGCGGCCATTGTCGCCACTCCGGCGGCGTTCGTGGAGGACGCGTTGCGCGGAGAGTTTGCCAAGGCGTTGCTCCATGCGCCGCCTCCGCCGCGCGCGGAGCCGGTGAAGTATCGGCAATGGGGCGAGGGCTTGGAACACGAAGCAGTGATGCAGATGGAGCGGGCGTGTCTGTTGCCAGTGGCGGTGGCGGGCGCGCTCATGCCGGACGCGCACGTCGGCTACGGCCTGCCCATCGGCGGCGTGCTGGCGACGGAGAACGCGGTGATTCCTTACGCGGTGGGCGTGGACATCGCATGCCGGATGAAGATGACGGTGCTGGATCTGCCGTTGCGCGACCTGGAGCGGAAGCAGGACCGGCTCACGCGCGCCATCGAGGCGGAGACGCGCTTCGGCGTGGGCGCGAACTTCAGGGAGCGCCGCACGCATGACGTGCTCGACGCGGACTGGTCGGTCAGCCCGGTGACGAAGCAACTCAGGGACAAGGCGTGGTCACAACTCGGCACGAGCGGAAGTGGCAATCATTTCGTCGAGTTCGGCGTGTTCACGGTGAAGGAGAAGCTCGGCGAACTCGCACCGGGCGAATACCTGGCGCTGCTCTCCCACAGCGGCAGTCGGGGCACGGGCGCGGCAGTCTGCGATCACTATAGCAAGATCGCCTTCGCGCAGTTTCCGGATTTGCCGAGCGAGTTGAAACGGCTGGCCTGGCTCTCGCTCGATTCGCAAGAAGGCCGCGAGTATTGGGAGGCGATGGAACTGATGGGCCGGTACGCGGCGGCGAACCACGCGTGCATCCACCGGCACATCGCGGAAAGCCTTGGCGCGCAAGTGCTGTTCGATCTGGAGAACCATCACAACTTCGCGTGGAAGGAGCGGCACGTCATCGGCGGCGTGGAACGCGACGTGGTGGTGCATCGCAAGGGCGCGACGCCGGCGGGCGCGGGCGTGCTCGGCATCATCCCCGGCTCGATGGCGTCGCCGGGTTTCGTGGTGCGTGGGAAGGGGAATGCGGAGTCATTGAACTCCGCGTCGCACGGCGCGGGCCGCGTGATGAGCCGCAAGAAGGCGAACGAATCGCTCTCGTGGGACAAGGCCAACCGCCTGTTGAAGGAGCGCGGCGTCACGCTCATCAGCGCCGGACTCGACGAGGTGCCGATGGTTTACAAAAACATCCACGAGGTCATGGCCGCGCAGAGCGATCTGGTGGAAGTGCTCGGCCAGTTTGATCCGAAGCTGGTGAAGATGGCCCCGAGTGGCGAGCGGCCGGAGGATTGAGGAGGGCATGCAAGGCTTCGAGTGATCCGGACAATCAATCGGCAATCACCTGACGCTCGATCTTCTCGGCGATCATCGCCAGCCGTCCCATGATCCGCTTGTTGAGTGCGAATAATTGATCCACATGAACACGGCACTGGAGATCAAGAGCATCAATGGCAGTCCCGTTGGGAATTTCAAATTGAACATATTCCATCACACTCAGGTTTGGCCTGACGTGAGGAAACGGATACGGCAGTTCCGCCAGCCTTGCGTGAACTTCGCTCAAATTGGCGCGAGCCCCGTTCGCCACTGACAGTATGGCTTGCTCGATCTTGGCGGCGTTAGGCCCCGTGCTCCGCTTGCCCACCAGCATGGACAGGGTCACGGCGCAATGATCCAGTTCCTGCAAGCATGGAACGATTGTGCCCACCTGATTGAGCACCTTGATCAATTGAAACGCTTCCGGCCCCAGAGTTGAATCCCCTACCCGCTCGGCCACTTCCGGTACCGGAAGGAGTTGCAGAGCGGCGGCTAGGCGCGCTTGGGCGGTGGTTTCAAATTCAGCGAGAGTCATCACCAGCGGCTGGTCTCGGTGGATGCCTTGCATTCGTGAGTGCAGTGACTGCATGAGTGTCAGCCCCGGCGTCTGGAAATCCTTCTCCGAAAAGACGAACCCGGCCTCCAGCATTTGCAACGCCATCCGGGCAGTCCGCATGTGGACATAAGCCTCAGCGTAACTGTCGATCACTCCAGTGGCGGCGGCAGCGGTTCGTTTCATCTCCGCACGCAATGCATTCAGGTTGGCCAAGGAAACATTCGGATCGGGCAAACGCTGAAGTTGTTGCTCGCGCAGCATGAAAGGCCGGAGTTGCGTCAGGCACCCTTGGTAGTAGCGATCAAACGCCTCGTCGCACTCGCTCAAGAGGCGCGCTTCCGCCGAAATCGCGTCGGAATCGACCAGCGTCTCGGTCTTGAGTTCAAGCCCGAGTATCTCTTGATAGTGCCGGGCCGAGATGGATTGAGCCGTAGATTCAAAATCCTGGAACAAAACGGCGGCCGGTTGCATCGAGGAAAAAACTCCCGGCTCGTTGGCCAACTCGGCGCGGCGGATGCGCTCAGTGGTCGGAGGGTGCGTGTCGAACCATCGTCCGGGCTGGC
>JAYVWQ010000524.1:0-8964 GCA_043785945.1 Akkermansia sp. | reverse complement strand
ACCGCAACCGCGCCAGCAAGGGGACATTCTTATCGAGTTACGATGGGGACATTCTCATGGAGTTCCGACAGCAGCAAAATCTCACTTGCGCTTCCCGACCAGCTTGCGCAGGCGCTTGGCGGCCTGCTCGCGATCCAGTTCGCTGGAGGCGACGCCGAGGGTGAGGGCTTCCCAGGCATCGGCGTCCAGTTCCTCGTCCGGCAGCAGGCTGTTCTCGCTGAGAAAGACCAGGCACGTCGCCAGCGCGGTGCGTTTGTTGCCATCCACGAAGGGGTGGTTCTGACAGAGGTAGAAAAGATAGGCCGCCGCGACCTCCACCGGATCGGTGAAGAGCGGTTGGCTCATCATCGTGGCTTGCGGGGCGGCGACGGCGGATTCCAGCAGCGAGGCCTCGCGCAGGCCCGGTGAACCGCCGTGCGCGGCGAGGACTTCGCGGTGGATGGCCTTGACTGCCGCGACCGTGGGATGGGCCAGCGGCGTGCTCACGAGAGTCGCCGGAACAGTTCGGAGTTCTTGCGAATCAGCCGCTTCGCCGTGGCCGCAGCCTGCTTCGGCTCGATGTTCTGGCGGATGGGCGTGAGGATGATCGAGCCGCCCTCATGCACGGTCACCGTCAACTGGTCGCCCACCTTCAGGCGCGTCAAATCCATGAGCGCCGCGTCGAAGACGATGCCTTGCGAGTTGCCAATTTTAGAAACGGTCTTGGTCATGAGCGTATTACTATGTTTTACGGCCCGGAACGTCAAGCCAACCGGTGCGAGCCGGGTGAACGCAGCCCGGAATCGTGCCGCCAAACAAATTCACGCTCGCTCCGCCCTGAACTGATTCGGAAACTGCGCGGTCAGATGTCGTCGCAAGAACAAAGATGCCCGGCGTGCGGGCGGGAGAATGCGTGTCGCAGCGCCCATGGCTGCGCCTACAAGGGACCGTGCTGGTGCGAGGCGTTCACCATTCCCGCCGAGGTCCAGCGGCAACTGGCCGAGGCGCATCCCGTGCGCGCGTGCCTGTGCCGGGATTGTCTGATGCGGCTCAGCGGGGCGACGGTGGAGACAGCGCGCGTGGAATCTCCCGAGCTGAAGCCCGTCGAAGGCGAAGATTATCACCTCGAGGAATTCGGGCGCATGGTTTTCACCGCCGTGTATCACCGCAAGCGCGGGCATTGCTGCGACAGCGGCTGCCGGCATTGCCCGTATCCGCTGCGCGAGTCTCCGTCGAAATGAACAGAGCTTCGGTCGACTGATGAATGAAGCTCTTGGGCAAATCATCAGCGGGCCAGACTCGCGCCCGCTCACTTCACTCCACCGTCCAGAGCGTGAGCGAATCCTTGTCCTTGATGAAGAGGCGCTGGCCGGAGACGACCGGATAGGCGTAAGTCTGTGTGCCCACTTTGTAGCTGCCGACCTGCTTGAATTCTTTTTCGCCCGGCTCGAAGGCAATGAGCTGCGCGCTGGGCGTGAGGGCGAAGAGCACGGAGCCGGCATCGACGATGGTGCCATAGCCACCGCCACCACCGCCGCCCATGCCGCGCCCGCCGCCGGGACCACCCGGCCCCCGCCCCTGCCCTCCGGGACCGCCTTGTCCACCGGGACCACCGGGGCCGCGTGGTTCGCCGGGAGGATTGGCGGGCGGAGCCTGGGGGATTCCGAAGACTGCTGAGTTGGCAGTGATGCGTTCCAACACCGCGCGCGGGCCGCCCGCCGGTGCGCCACCGGGCAGCGGCGCACTCCACGCGGTCTTTCCATCCTTGGCGTTGAGGCAGAAGAGTTCGTTGTTCCCGGCAAGTCCATAAATCATGCCGCCCTTCAGCGCGGGCGTGGTGAAGGAGATCGACTTGTCCGGGTTGCTCCACAGTTCTTGGCCCACGAACTTGTCGCCTTCCTTCGCGATCTTCACCGCCGTCACGCCGCGACCGGAAGTGATGATGGTCGTTCCGTCCACGATGGGCGAGGGGGCTTTGTTGTCGGGCCGACCGCCGCCGCGTCCGCCGCCCGGCCCGCCTGGCCCACCTTGCGGGGCGGCGGCGGATTCCCAGGCGAGTTTGCCATCGGCGGCGCTGATGGCGACGAGCTTGGATTCAGTCTGCGCGATGATCAGTCTCACGCCACCCACCGTCATCAGCACGGGCGAAGCGTAGGCCGGGCTGGGACCGCTCCACTTCCATTTCTGCTCGCCGCTGGTGAGGTCGTAGGCCACGAGCGCGCCGTTCTCGCGTCCGCCGAGTTGGGCGATGGCAAGGCCATCGACAATCATCGGCGAACTGGCGGGATGAAACATGGGATAGGATTTGAACTCATCCTTGCGCCAGAGCTTCTGGCCAGTCGCTGCGTCGAGGCAGGAAATCACGCCGCGCACGCCCAGAGTCACGACCTTGCCATTCGCGACGGCGGGCGAACTGCGCGGCCCGGAATGCTGCGCGGCCCCGCCGGTCGCGCCGAGCGATTCGTATTTTTCCTGCCACAGTTCCTGGCCGTCGGCGGCGTTGATCGCGCGGGTGGTTTCGTTGCCCTGCTCGCGGGAGAAAACATAGAGCCGGTCTCCGACGAGGGCGGGCGTGGCAACGCCCTCGCCCACGGTGACTTTCCATTTCTGCGTGAGTTCCTTGGGCCAGGTTTTCGGAGCCTTGAAGCTGGCGGCGCTGGCATCGCGATTGGGACCGCGCCATTGCGGCCAGTCCTGAGCGAAGACGCTGCTGGCCCCGAGAGAAGTGAGACAGACCAGCACGACGGTTTGAGTTTTCATGAAAGAGCCTGGATTGTTTGGATGGATCACGCGCAGTGAATGAAGAGAGGCGCGGTGGGCGGACGGTTACAGGTGGTTTCAAGAATTTGTCCCAAGCGCCTCTTCAACGCGCTGCCAGTTTGGAACTGGCAATCGGAGGCGCGCGGGGGGCTGCCAATACCAAACTGGCAGCACGTTTAACGGGTGCTTCGTTAAGGAATGGTAAAACATGCCCGTGGGGCATGAAGGAAAGGTAAAGTTCCTTTCGCCGCCCCATGGAGTGGGTGTTTATGGGGGCATGAAAACCCGCCACTGTTCCCTGAGAGCCGCAGCTCTGGCTGCGGCAGTTTTGATTCAAGCATCCGTCCTCGACGCGCAAATTCCCGCGAGTGCTTCGTTGACCGTCGGGCCGGTCAATGCCTCCACCACGGGCGTGCAACTCACCGATCCCGGCGACCACGTCTGGATTCTGCAAAGCTCGGCCAACTTCACGAACTGGACGGAGGTGGGCGCGTGGAAGATTCACAACGGCAGCTTCCGCCAGACGCTCGACCGCGCCGGGAGCGGGAATGTGTTTTATCGCGCGCAGTTTGATCCGGCGCGCCAGGACATCCAAAGCACAGTGGCGAACGCGCTGCTGCTGCCCGCGACGCGCTACAACTACGCCGCGCCTCTGCTGCCGGCGAACTACCTCGTGCCGCCCATCTCTGGTCAGGACAACACGCCCGCGAACAATCCCGTGACCGATGCGGGCGCGACGCTGGGGCGCGTGCTGTTCTATGACAAACGGCTTTCGACCAATGGCACCGTCTCGTGCTCGTCGTGTCATCAGGCGAAGTCGGGCTTCTCCGATCCGCGCCAATTCAGCGTGGGCTTCAATGGCGGACTGACAGGCCGCAATTCGATGGGACTGAGCGACGCGCGCTATTACGGGCGCGGGCATTTCTTCTGGGACGAACGCGCCGCCACGCTCGAAGATCAGGTGCTGCAACCGATTCAAAACGCCGTTGAGATGGGTATGACGCTGCCCGCGCTGGTCACACGCCTAGCCGCCGAGCCGTTCTATACCAACCTCTTCGCGCAGACCTTCGGCACGACGACGGTCACGACGAACCGCATCTCGCGGGCGCTCGCGCAGTTCGTGCGCTCGATCATCTCGTTGCAGTCGAAATATGACGCGGGCTTGACGACGGGGTTTGCGAACTTCACCGCCCAGGAAACCCTGGGCCGCCAGATTTTCCTCGGCCAAGTGGGCACTGCGACCTGTGCCGCGTGCCACGGCACCGACACGTTCAGCGCGCCCAACATCTTCAACAACGGGCTGGAGTTCCCCTACGTGGACACCGGCGTGGGCGGCATCACCGGGCGCGCGCAGGATCAGGGTCTGTTCAAGACGCCCTCGCTCCGGAACATCGGGCTGACCGCGCCCTACATGCACGATGGACGGTTCGCGACGCTGGAGGAGGTGGTGGAGTTCTACAACTCGGGCGTGGTGGACAATGCGAATCTCTCTCCGCCGCTGCGCACCCCGCCCGGCCAGCCGCCCGGGGCACGCCGGCTCAACTTGACCGCCGCGCAGAAGACGGCGCTGGTCGCGTTCTTGAAAACGCTCACGGACACGAACCTCACGACCGACGTGCGGTTCTCTGACCCGTTTAATTACGGCAACTGAAGTTCATTGCTCCGCAGGGCGGGCGGCCTCGCGGAGCAAGGCGGCCAAATCGAGCGCATGGCTGAACATTTCCAGGCTGCCGTCAGCCGCGCGCGGCCACTGCGCCTGCGGACGGTCCCAGTAAAGTTCCACGCCGTTGCCGTCAGGATCGCGCAGGTAAAGAGCTTCGCTCACGCCGTGGTCGGCGGCTCCGTCAAGTTCGATGCCGGCGGCGAACACCCGGCGCAGCGCATCCGCCAACTGCGCGCGGGTCGGGTACAGAATCGCGGCATGATACAGCCCGGTCGTGCCGGGCGCGGGCGGCAAGCCACCGGCGCTCTCCCAGGTGTTCAGCCCGATGTGATGATGATAACCACCCGCCGAGAGAAACACGGCCTGCCGCCCCATGCGCTGCGTGACCTCGAAACCCAACACGTCGCGATAAAACCCGAGTGCGCGTTCGAGGTCCGCAACCTTGAGATGCACATGGCCGATGCGGACACCGGGATCGATGGGCGGATTCTTCATGTTGAGTGGCACCGACACGCCCGGCGGCTAGAAAAACGATCCGAAGACCGAGGGGATTTCTTTGACGACGGCGCGCAGGCTCAGGTGGCGCACGCGCAATTCGGCATCCAATGCCTCGTCACTGCCTTGCGGGCTGCTCAAGATTTGGAGCACATCGCCTTCGTGTTCAGCGAAGCGTTCGGCGTGCGGATGGCGCGGGTCTTTCCAGTGCTGGAGCAGACGCTGCCGGTAGGCGGGCACCCGCCAGAGCAGGCGGCCGTATTCCAGCTTCGCATACTCTTGAAAATAAATGCCGTTCACGAACACGGCCTGAGCATAGCAGCCTGCTTCAATCAAGCAACCCGATGCGTCGGGCCCAGTCGGCGTGCGCGCGGTCGCGCGGTTCGTTGCGGCGAAGCTTGGGCGCAAGCAGGTCGGACGGCGCGGGCACCGTGAGTCGCAGGCGGCTGATTTGGCGAACCGTGGCCCTTCCCTCCCAGCCCGCCGGCAACTCGCGCAGCACCGTGGACGGCATCAAATTGACGTGCCAGCCGTGCGTGCGCTCGAACTCACTGCCGATGAGCGCCTCGTAGCAGTGCATGGCCACTTCGTCGCTGTCGGTCACGGGGTCCACGTCCATGCTGGCTTCGGGCAGTTCTTCGCCACATCCGCGATCTTGCGCGTGCCAAAGCAAGGCTGCCGATCCGATCAGGGTCAGGCCTCCGGTCTCCTTCAATGAGGAACCCAATTCCTCCAGCCAGTCGGCCACTTGTTTCCCGCTCCTGAGTTCGCGCCGAGGCATAATCAAACTGGGCTACGCCTTCTGCGCCGCCTTCACCCACGCGTCCTTGAGCGTGATGGTGCGGTTGAAGACGGGCTTCGCGGGCGTGGAGTCTTTGTCCAAGCAGAAATACGCGAGCCGCTCGAACTGGTAGCGCAGTTCCGGGCGCGCATCTTTAAGCGAAGGCTCCAGCTTGGCGGTGATGACTTCGAGCGAGTGGGGATTGAGGTGCTGCTTGAAATCACCGTCCGCATCCGGCTCGGGCACGGTGAAGAGGCGGTCGTAGAGACGCACCACGGCGTCGAGCGCGTGCGCGGCGCTGACCCAGTGAATGGTGCCCTTGACCTTGCGCCCCGAAGTCGCGCCGCCGGTCTTGCTTTCGAGGTCAGCGGTGCAACGGAGTTCGGTGATGTGGCCGGCGGCGTCCTTCACCACTTCGTCGCACTTGATGATGTAGGCGTACTTGAGGCGCACTTCGCCGCCGGGTTTGAGGCGGAAGAATTTGGGCGGCGGCACTTCCTGGAAATCGTCCTGCTCGATGAACAGTTCGCGCGCGAAGAGAATCTTCCGCTGGCCCGCGTGCTCGTCGCCGGGGTTGTTGGCCGCGTCGAGTTCCTCGACCTGGCCCTCGGGGTAATTGGTGATGACGACCTTGATCGGACGCAGCACGGCGAAACGCCGCAGGCCGCGCTGGTTCAAGTCCTCGCGGATGGCGTGCTCGAGCACGGCCACGTCGGTCACGCCGTTGTATTTTGTGATGCCGATGTTGTAAGCAAACGCGCGCAGCGCCTCCGCGGTCACGCCGCGCCGACGCAGGCCGCTGATTGTGGGCAGGCGCGGATCGTCCCAGCCGTTCACCAGCCGTTCGTTCACGAGTTGCATGAGCTTGCGCTTGCTCATGACCGTGTAGCCGAGGCTGAGGCGCGCGAATTCATACTGGTGCGGCAGCGGGCGCGCCAGTTCCAAGCTCTTCAAAATCCAGTCGTAAAGGGGGCGGTGGACCTCGAACTCCAGCGTGCAGATGCTGTGCGTGATGCCCTCGATGTAATCACTCAGGCAATGGGCGAAGTCATACATCGGGTAGATGCACCACTTCGCGCCGGTGTGATGATGGGCGGTGTGGCGGATGCGATAGAGCAGCGGATCGCGCATCCAGATGTTGGGCGCGGACACATCGATCTTGGCCCGCAGCGTGCGCGTGCCGTCGGGAAATTCCCCGGCCTTCATCCGGGTGAAAAGGTCGAGGTTCTCCGCCGCGCTGCGAGCGCGGAACGGGCTTTCTTTGGCCTGCCGACGATATTCGTCGGTGTCGTCCGGCGAGAGATCGCAGACGAAGGCCTTGCCTTTTTGGATCAACGCCACGGCGTATTCGTAAATCTGGTCGAAGTAGTCGCTGGCGTAGAAAGGCTCGAGTGGGGTTGAGAGTTGAGGGTTGAGAGTTGAGAGAACGGCGGGCAGGTGAAAGTCCGTCTTTCCGTGCACGGTTTGTGCTTCGGGAGTTTTCCCCTTGGGCTTTAAACCCAGTTTGTCACTAGCCCACCCACTAATCAGCCAGTTCACGTCCTCCTGGATCGACTCGACGTATTCCACGTCCTCCTTGGTCGGATTCGTATCGTCCATGCGCAGATGGCACACGCCACCGAATTCCCGCGCGATGCCGAAGTTCAGGCAGATGGACTTGGCGTGGCCGATGTGGAGGTAGCCGTTTGGCTCGGGCGGAAAGCGCGTCACGATCTGCTGCTGCTTCCCGCTCTGCAAATCGGCGGCGACGATGTCGCGGATGAAGTCGGAGGGCGCGGGCGCGGGGTTCGCGCCGGGATTTGGTGCTATGGCCGGTGTCGTCATTCTTTGAGGCGCGCACCGTAGCAAAGGCGCGCGTCCAGTCAAAGATTCGCTGCGCGGCGACGCCGATCACGATCCCACACCCTGATTGGCTGCGGGAACCGCTCAACCCCACCCCTGCCCCGTCCGATGAGGAGAAGGGAATTCCCCGCCGAGTGGGCGGGGTCCAGGGCAGAAAGCGCCACCGTCCGTCGCGTTTTGAAATCTCCTCTGGAAAAGCCCCGGTGGTTATGCGAATCGTTTCGCGCTTCAACCAGACCCCCATCGGTGCAAACACGGGGCAATTGATCGGAGGATAAAATTATGGCCGCAGACCGGATGCAACAGTCGCGCTTTGAGCTGAAATATCTCATCAGTGAGGATATGGCGCTCAAGGTGCGTGACTTCGTGCGCTGTTATCTCGACTTCGACGAGAACAGCGTGGGCAAACCCAATTACTCCTACCCAGTCCACAGCCTCTATCTGGACTCCGACCGGCTCCAACTCTACTGGGAGACGATCAATGGCGACAAAAACCGCTATAAGCTGCGTCTCCGTTACTACGACGCCACCCCCAAGTCGCCAGTCTTCTTCGAGATCAAGCGGCGCATGAACAACTGCATTATGAAGCAGCGCGGCGGCGTGCGGCAGGAATTCGTCCCGTATCTGCTCTCCGGCCATCTGCCTCGTGAAGACCACCTGCTCTCCAAGGCTCCCAAGCAGATGATCGCCCTGCAGCGCTTTTGCGAACTGATGACGCGCATCCACGCCAAGCCCAAGGTCCACATTTTCTACATGCGCGAAGCCTATGTCAGTTCCGACGATCAGGTGCGCATCACCCTGGACCGAAATGTTTTCGGCGAGGAAAACTTGAGTTCCACGGTTAAGACCGTGATGACCAACCCCGTCTTGAGTTTCCCCAAAATGGTCATCTTGGAACTCAAATTTACCAACAAGCATCCCGTCTGGTTTCGCGACCTTGTCCGCATGGCGCAGGTCATGCAATGCGGCGCGGCCAAGTATGTGGAAAGCATCCAGGGACTAGGCGCCGTCCGCATCCATGCCGACATGCCCGTGGTCGAGGAAGCCGAACCGAAGATCGCCAACTTCCAGATGAAAGATTTGATCCCGAACTGGGTGCCTTGATGCCCCGGATTTTTCAGACCCAGAGCAGCGAGGGAAATTTCTTCTGCAAGGCTGGCTTCAACTTGGGATAAGTGTTCACGCGAAAGGCCAGCCAGTTGAACGTGGCTTCGATCCGTTTTCCATCCGGCGCGGCCAGCCACAACTTGACCGGCAGCTTCCCTTCGCACAGATGCGGGTGCTCCTTGAGCGGGAAACACTCGTGCAGCTTCATCTGAAATTCCGGCGCGTTCGGCTCGCCGTCGTCGTCCAAAGCGTTTTCCTGATAGAGCAGTTTCATGCGCCGCCCGTCGTGCCAGGTGGTGGCGAGCGGCACCAGTTCGTCCAGCCAGGCCCGCTGCTC
>JAYVWQ010000523.1:0-2831 GCA_043785945.1 Akkermansia sp. | reverse complement strand
ATCGGATTCATCATCAAGAAACTCATCGGCTCCCGAAACGACCGCGAAGTAAAGCGGATGCGTGTGACGGTGGAAGAAATCAACCGCCACGAGGCGGAGTTGCAGAAACAGTCCGCCGACGTGCTGCGGCAGAAGACCGCCGCATGGAAGGAGGAGCTGGCCAAGATCGAGGACAAGGACGAACTGGCGCGCCGCCTCCACGAGATTCTCCCCGAAGCCTTCGCCGTGGTGAAGAACGCCTGCCGCCGTCTCTGCGGCACGGATGTCATCGTGCGCGAACATCCGCTCCGCTGGGAAATGGTGCCCTTCGATGTGCAGCTCGTGGGCGGCATGGGACTGCACAGCGGCAAGATCGCGGAAATGGCCACGGGCGAAGGCAAAACCCTCGTCGGCACACTGCCGGTCTATCTCAACGCCCTCTCCGGGCGCGGCGTCCACGTCGTGACGGTGAATGATTACCTCGCGGCGCGCGACAGCGAGTGGATGGGCGCGGTCTATCGTTTTCTCGGCCTGACGGTCGGCTGCATTCTGCACGACCAGTCGCCGGCCGAGCGCCGCGCGCAGTACGCCTGCGACATCACTTACGGCACGAACGCCGAGTTTGGTTTCGATTACTTGCGCGACAACGGCATGGCTTCGCGCGCCGAAGAACAGGTGCAGCGCGGGCATTACTTCGCCATTGTGGACGAAGTGGATTCCATCCTCATCGACGAGGCGCGTACTCCGCTCATCATCAGCGGCCCGTCCGTGGTTGGCGCGGACAACGATCAGTATCCCAAGTTCAAACCGCAGATCGAAAGCATCGTGCGCAACCAGGACCGGCTGTGCGCGCGTTTTCTCAAGGAGGCCGAGGATCTGATCAAGAAGCTGCACCCCGAAGCTGGAACCAATCCCGCTCATCCCGCCGAAATGGAGCGCGAAATCGGCCTGCTGCTCTACCGCGTCAAATTGGGCCAACCCCGCAGCGAGGGTCTGGCCCGACTGCTCGAAGACCCGGACAATTTGCGCCTGATGAACAAGGCGGAGCTGACGCTGCACGCCGATCAATCGAAGAAAGACCTGTACGCGGAGAAGGAAGAACTGTTCTACGCCATCGAGGAGAAGAGCCACGACGCCGACCTCACGGAAAAGGGCCGCACCTTCCTCAGCCCTTCCGATCCGGATGCGTTCGTCATGCCCGACGTGGCCAGCGCCTACACCGAAATCGACATCAACCCCGACCTCGACCCGCAGGAGCGTCTGGCCCGCAAGCAGAAGATTCAGGCCGAGTTCGAGGTCAAGGCCCAGTCGATTCACACCATTGCGCAGTTGCTCAAGGCCTACGGGCTTTACCTCAAGGACGTGCAGTACGTCGTGCAGGAGAACAAGGTCATCATCGTCGATGAAAACACCGGGCGTCTGATGACCGGCCGCCGCTGGAGTGATGGCTTGCACCAGGCCGTCGAGGCCAAGGAAGGCGTGGAGATCGAACGTGAGACCCAGACCTATGCCACGATTACGATTCAAAATTATTTCCGCCTCTACCAGAAACTCAGCGGCATGACCGGCACGGCGGAGACCGAGGCGGGCGAGTTCCACGACATCTACAAGCTCGGCGTGCTCGTCATCCCGACCAACCGCCCCATCGCGCGCAAGGACAAGCACGACACCGTGTACAAGACGCGCCGCGAAAAATTCAACGCCGTGCTGGCCGAGATCCAGCAGGTCCACGCGGCGGGCCGGCCCATCCTCGTCGGCACCGTCTCGGTGGAAACGAGCGAGCAGCTTTCGCGGGTCTTGAAGAAGGCCGGACTCATCCACTCCGTTCTCAACGCCAAGTATCATCAGCAGGAAGCCGAGATCGTCTCTCGCGCCGGCCAGCGCGGCGGCATCACCATCGCGACGAACATGGCGGGCCGCGGCACCGACATCAAACTCGGCCCCGGCGTCGCCGACCTGGGCGGCTTGCATGTCATCGGCACCGAACGCCACGAGGCGCGGCGCATTGACCGCCAGTTGCGCGGCCGTTGCGCGCGCCAGGGCGATCCCGGTTCCTCGCACTTTTTCATCGCGCTGGAAGACGACTTGATGCGCTTGTTCGGTTCAGACCGCATCGTGAAAGTCATGGAGCGCGTCGGCCTCGAAGAAGGCCAGGAGCTGGAGCATCCCTTGCTCAACCGCTCCATCGAGACGGCCCAGAAGCGCGTCGAGCAGCACAATTACCAGCAGCGCAAACGCACGCTCGAATACGACGACGTGATGAACAAGCAGCGCGAGGTCGTGTATGGCTTTCGCAACGAGATCATCCACGGCGACGACGTGCGCGACCGCCTCATGGACATCATGGAGGAAGTCGTCATCAGCAAGGTGGACGAATTCACCTCCGCCGAAGACGTGTCCGAGTGGAACATTCGCGGTCTGAGCGACTGGGTAAATCTGAACTTCCCGCTCGGCTTCACCGAGAAGCAACTTGAGGACATCGCGCACGGCGGGCAGGAGAATCCGGTGGCTGGATCAGCCTTCGACGGACTGACGCCCGCGCAGTTCGCGCTCTGTTCGCACATCGCGGAAGAGGTGCGCAAAGCCTACGAACTCAAGGTCAGTTTCGAGCAGCCCGACGCGCTCAAATCCATCGAGCGCTACACCATCCTCAGCGCCATCGACAAGCTCTGGCAGGAGCATCTCTACAACATGGACTCGCTGCGCAACTCCATCGGCCTGCGTGCCTACGGCCAGCGCGATCCGCTCCTCGAGTACAAGTCTGAAGCGTTCAAGATGTTTGACGAGCTGATGGTCAACATCAAGACCGAGGTCTGCCACAACATCTTCCGCAGCGCCTCGAGCATGATGGC
>JAYVWQ010000522.1:0-4971 GCA_043785945.1 Akkermansia sp. | reverse complement strand
GAGCGCCTCGCTGAAACCCTCGCCGCCTACCACTGGCTGGCCTTGGTCATCCTCATGCTCCCTTTGCTCTTCGCCAAGAGTGCATGACAGGCTCTAGCGTTCACGCGCCTCTCGGATGCTCCACTCAATTCCTTCGCGGAAAATTCCGTGGTGAAAATGAATGGCAACCCGGCGTTCCCCGCGCCGGCGGTCGGGCTGGTGGCGGTCACGGCCTCGCAAGTGGCCTTCAGCAACGCGATCAACGCGGCCACGCAGGGCGGCAAGCAGGCCACGGCGGCGAAGAACGCGGCGCGCGAGGCGCTGATCAATCTGCTCCGGCAGAACGCGGCCTACGTGCAGAGCGTGGCCGGCGAAGACCTGGTGGCGCTGCTCTCCTCGGGTTTCGAGGCGGTGTCGAACACGCGCACGCGCATCATGCTGCCGCCGCCGGTGGTGGAGCGGGTGGAGAATCCGCAGAGCACGAAGCTGGGGCTGCGGCTCACGCCGGTGCCCACGGCGCGCGCCTATGAGGTGCGGATTAGCTACGGGACTAGCGGGTGGGAGGCCGCCGGGGTTTTTACCTATTCCCGGCCCATCCTCATTGAGCGCCTGACGCCGGGCACGATTTACACGATGCAAGCGCGGGCCATTGGCGGGACGACGGGCTATAGCGACTGGAGTGATCCGGTCTCGCACATGGCGATGTAAGCCGCTGGTGTTCCTTACGAGAACTCAAGGCCGCAGCGGGCGGCTTTGAGTTTTTGTTTTTTGGGAATGAGCATTTTCAATCGCCGCTCCGCGACGAACCAACTTGGGGGGATTGAAACCGTGGCTTGAAAGCCACGGCTACCATCAGGCGGTCGCTCTGCGACCGGGAAGCCCCGCCTTCCGGCTTGCGCGTATGGCCCCGCTCCTGATTCCATGCGTCATGCGTTTTCCAATCTTGCTCGGCCTGGTCTGCACCAGCGCGGCCTTGGCTTCCAACTGGCCGCAGTTTCGCGGTCCCACCGGGGACGGCCACGCGGACACAAACAAAATCCCCGTCCAGTGGAGCGCGCAGGAGAATGTGAAGTGGACCACGGAAATCCACGGGCGCGGCTGGTCGTCGCCGGTCATTTGGGGGAAACAAATCTGGCTGACCACCGCCACGCCGGATGCGAAGGAACTCTTCGCCGTGTGCGTCGATGCGGACACGGGAAAGATCACGCGCGACTTGAAGCTCTTCACCGTGGAGCGCCCGCAGTTCATTCATCAGGCCAACTCGCCCGGCTCACCCACGCCCGTGATCGAGGCCGGACGCGTGTATGTGACCTTCGGCTCGCCGGGCACGGCCTGCCTGGACACGACGAGCGGGAAGGTGATTTGGGAGCGGCGCGATTTGGAGTGCAACCATTACCGGGGCGCGGGTTCGTCGCCGATTATTTATCGCGACCTGCTGATCATGAATTTCGATGGCAGCGACGCGCAATTCCTCATCGCCCTCGACAAGAGGACGGGGAAAACGGTCTGGCGGAAAGATCGTTCCATCGACTTCAAAGACCTCGGGGCGGACGGCAAGCCCAAGGCCGAGGGGGATTTTCGGAAATGTTTTGCCACGCCTCACGTCGTGGAAGTGGAGGGCAAGGCGCTGCTCATCAGCCAGGGCGCGAACGCCGCCTACGGCTACGACCCGCTGACGGGCGAGGAATTCTGGCGCTTCGAGGAGCGGAGCAGCCACTCCGGCGGCACGCGGCCGGTGGTGGGGCACGGTTTAATTTATTTTCCGAGCGGCTGGTCGCAGGGGCAGTTGATCGCGATGAAACCGGGCGGCCGGGGCGATGTGACGGCGTCGCACCTCGCGTGGAAGACGACGAAAGCGGTGGCGAAGAAGCCGTCGCTCCTGCTCGCGGATGATTTGATTTACATGATCAACGACGGCGGCGTGGCCACGGCCCTCGACGCGAAGACGGGAGAGCAGATTTGGAGCGAGCGCATCGGGGGCAACTTCTCGGCGTCGCCCATTCTGGCGGACGGGAAGATTTATTTCTGCAACGAGGAGGGCAAGACCACGGTCATCGCGGCGGGACGTGAGTTCAAAAAGCTGGCGGAGAATACGCTGGGCAGCGGCTTCATGGCGTCGCCCGCCGTGACGGACAACGCGCTCATCCTCCGCTCCAAGACGCACCTCTATCGCATTGAGCAGTAGCCGGAGCGCGGATGCCTCGCCTGCGCGCAGCGCCATGCAGCCATCGCAACACGCGGGCGAGACGCCCGCGCTCCTCATTTCACCATTGCGCCACGGTCCCGTTGCCCGCTAAGAAACCGCACCGATGAAAACATCCAACGCGCCAGCCCCGTCTCTTTTGCCCGTCACTGCCCTGCTGACCGCCGCGCTGCTCTGCAGCGCCGGATGCGGCACCATTCAACCGAAAGAAAAAAACATGACACGATTGCAGGAACAAAATTGGGGCTCCGTGGACGGCCAGCCCGTCCGCCTCTTCACTCTCACCAACCGCAAGGGCACCGTGGTGAAGGTCACGAACTACGGCCTCATCATCACCGACATCCAGACCGCCGACCGCAGTGGTAAGCTCGGCCACATTGTCCTCGGCTTCGACAACCTCGACCAGTATCTCAAGGGCCATCCCTTCTTTGGCGCGATTGCCGGACGCGTGGCCAACCGCATCGCCAAGGGCCGCTTCACGCTCGACGGCCAGGAATACACCCTCGCCATCAACAACGGGCCGAACCATCTGCACGGCGGCACAAAGGGTTTCGACAAGCAGGTCTGGGACGTGAAAGTCTTGCCCGCGCAGGAGCACGCGCAGGGCCTTGAGTTTCATTACTTCAGCAAGGACGGCGAGGAAGGTTATCCCGGCAATCTCGACGTGACTGTGACCTATACCCTGACCGACGACGACGAACTGCGCACCGAGTATCGGGCCAAGACGGACAAGGCCACGCCGATCAATCTGACCAACCACAGCTACTTTAACCTCGCCGGTTCGGGCGACGTGCTGGGCACCGAGCTTTACCTGACGGCGGATCGTTACACCGCCGTGGACTCCACTTTGATTCCTACGGGAGAAATTCCCTCCGTCCACGGCACCGCGCTCGACTTCACCACGCCGCACACGATGGGTTCGCGCATCGAACAATTGAAGGCGTTCCCCGGCGGCTACGATCACAACTATGTCTTGAACAACGGCGGCAAATCGCTGGCCCTCGCCGCGCGCGCGCATGAACCAGTCAGCGGACGCATCCTTGAAGTGCTGACCACCGAGCCGGGCATTCAGCTCTACACCGGCATCGGGCTGGACGGAAAACTCATCGGCCACGGCGGCGTGCCCTACGTGCAGGCGGGCGGATTCTGCCTGGAGACGCAGCACTTTCCCGACGCGATCAATCATGCCGCGTTCCCGTCCGTCGTGCTGCGCCCCGGCGCGACCTACAGCACGACCACGGTGTTCAAGTTCGCGGCGAAGTAAGACCAAAACAGTTGGAGCGCCGAGCAAGTGCTCGGCGCTCCATTTCAGTTCCCAATCCCACCACCCGGACTGCTTACTCCGTCAAAAACGTCGCGTCGTCGCTTTCCAGCTTCAGCCGTTGGGTGAGGTCGCTCGTCGTCACCTTGAGGAAGAAGGTGTGCGGGCCGGCCGGCAAATCCACTGTCACGTTGCTATCGCCGCCGATGGGCTTGCCATCGACCCACGCTTTGGGGCTGGCGGTGCCGGAGATTTTCAAACGCACCGGTCCGGCCTTGCTCGTCACGAAGCGGGTCGCCGCCCAGATGGTGGCGTCCAGGCCATTGAGTTCGTTCAGCAGATCCGTCCTTGGCACTTCGCCAGCCACAGTGGCGTAGAGTGAAATCCAGTCCTTGGCGCGCAAGTCGGACTTGAGCAATGCGTCGGCGTTGACCGTGCCGACCTTCGGGTTCACGCGCCAAACACGCGCCACGTTCTGTTTCGTCGCGTCGTAGGGGCCGGGCTTGCCGAGCTGCGCGAGGAAGGCATACAAGTCGAGCCGCTCCTGGGGCGTGACGTAGTCCACCAAGCCGGCGGGCATGAGCGAGCCGGCCATCTTGCGCGCGGCGATGCTGCGCTTGGGAATGGAAACTTCCTTGGCCGTCGCGTCGCGCAGAATCAGTTCCTCGGCGCTTTCGCGAACCAGGTTTCCGCTCACGTCCTCGCCGTCCTTGGTCGTCACCTGCACGGAGTTGTAGCCTTCCTTCACGCGCTTGTTCGGCAGTAGCACGGACTCGACGATGTAATCCACGACGGGCGTCGAAGCGCCGAGGCTCGTGAGGTCGGGGCCAACCTTGCCGCCCGCGCCGCCGATGGAATGGCAGAGCGTGCAGCCCAGTTGCTTGTTGCGATAAATCTTTTCTCCGTTCACGGGATTCCCCTTCGTGACCTCGAAGGCGATGGCATGAATTTCCGTGTCGTTGAGCGAAGTGCTGGCGTCGCTCAGACCGCCGGCTTTGTTCAGTGCCATGACCAGATTGGGATCGGTGCGGCCACCCTCGCGGGCCGCGCGCAGTCCAGCGCGAGCGGCGGGTTCCGGCAATGACATGGTGGCGAGCGCTTTCGTAATCGCCGCCGAGGCACCCTTCGCGCCGAGCAAGGAACGCCAGAGCGCAAGCGCGTCGTCTTCCTTCGTCGTGGCCGAAACGACTTCGAGGATTTGCGGCATGGAGTCGTTCAAGTCCGTGGCGGCGAGCGCGGCGGCGGCGGAACGCTTCACGGTCGCGTCGTTGTCCTTGGCGAGCGAGCGGAGCGCGGTGATCGAGTCGCGTCCGCCGAGATCGCGCAAGCCTTCGATGGATGCCTGACGAAGCAGCACTGTTGTGTTCGTATCGCTAGCCGTCTTGTTCAACGTCGGGGTGAGGCCATTCAACTTCCAGATTCCCGCCAGCTTCACCGATTCGAGCGCCACGGGCATGAGGCTCGATTCAAAACGATGGCCATCGACTACGGGGGAAATTGTTATCGCGTTCAATGAGCGTTCAATGAG
>JAYVWQ010000521.1:0-3016 GCA_043785945.1 Akkermansia sp. | reverse complement strand
GCCGTGAACGGAGTGCCGTTCACCCCCGTGGCCGGCAACAAGTACTACCGCCTGGGCAGTGTCTGCCCTCCCTAGGGGAGCGGACCTCAGTTCCTTCTTGGCATGAAAGCCGGGCGCAAGCCCGGCTTTCTTTTTGATCACGGCCGAAGCGCCGCCCGGCGCTAACTTCATCGGAATAACTTCGCCCGAATCACTGGGAGTGCGGCCGACGTGTCCGCGCGTCGGAGATTTCTGTGTCTTCAGGACACAGCCTCCTCAACCACTGGCATAGCCGCAATCACTGTTGTCTTTTCAAGAGGTGTCCGATTCCTCAAACTCAATCCATGTTCACTCGATTTTTTACAATCATCACTGCGAGTCTTCTGACGGCGGGCATGCCCGCGCAGGATGCACCTGCGAACAAGCCCGACCCCTCGCCACACGCGCCGAAGGTCTTGCCGCCCGCCGCGACTTCCGCGCGACCGCAGAAAGTCGCGCCGCCGTCGGCGGGCGAACGCGTCGTGTTCATCGGCAACGGGCTGGCGGAGCGCGATGTGTATTACAGCCGGATGGAGACGGAGCTGCATCTGCGTTATCCGGGCGAGCAACTGGTCGTGCGCAACATGGGGCGGCCGGGGGACACGCCGGGGTTTCGTCCGCATCCGGCGCGCAAGTCGCAGTGGGCCTTTCCGGGCGCGGAGAAGTTTCATCCTGAATTTGCGCAGCACAACGGCATCGGCTTTTTCTCCACGCCGGATCAGTGGCTCACCTTTCTGAAGGCCGACACCATCGTGGCGTTCTTCGGCTTCAATGAATCGTTCGACGGGCCGGGGCGGGTGGACAATTACGAGGCGGAGTTGGAGGCCTTCGTGAAGCACACGTTGAGCAAGGCTTACAACGGCGTGGCCGCGCCGCGTCTCGTGCTGGTGTCGCCGATTGCCTTCGAGGATTTGTCGGCAAAGCGCGATTTGCCGAACGGCAAGACGGAGAACGCGAACCTCGCGCTCTACACGGCCGCGATGGAGAAGGTGGCAAAGAAGCACGGGCTGACCTTCGTGGATTTGTTTCATCCCACGCTCGCCAGCTACGGCCAGCGCAAGCCACCGCTCACCATCAACGGCTTCGCGCCCACGGAAGCGGGCTACACGGAACTCGGCGCGCTGCTGGCGGACGGGATGTTCGGCTATCAGTCGCATCAGTCGAAGGCTGATCCCGCGCTCGTCCACGCGGCGGTGAAGGAAAAGGATTTCTTCTGGAACAACGACTACAACCTCGTGAATGGCGTTCACTCGCACGGCCAGCGTTACGCGCCGTACGGCCCGCAGAATTATCCCGAGGAAGTCGCGAAGACGCGCGAGCTGATGGCGATCCGCGAGGCCCGCCTGCACGAAGTCGCGAAAGGCACCACGAAGAGCCTCGCCGTGGATGACTCGAAGACGCGCGTGCTGCCACCCGTGCCGACGAACTTCAAACGCCCCATCGAGTATCTCGACGGCACCAAGGCCATCGACAAGATCACGATGATGAAGGGCTACAAGGTCGAGCTGTTCGCGTCGGAGAAGGAATTTCCCGACATGAAGAATCCGGTGCAGATGTCGTTCGACGACAAGGGCCGGCTCTGGGTCGCGGTCATGCCGGCCTATCCGCATTACAAGCCGGGCGACGAGCGGCCCGACGACAAACTGCTTATCCTCGAAGACACCGACGGCGACGGGCGCGCGGACAAGCAGACCATCTTCGCGCGCGGCCTGCATCTGCCCATCGGCTTCGAGCTGGCGCCCGAGGGCGTTTATCTTTCGCAAGAGCCGAACCTCTGCTTGCTCGTCGATGACGATCACGACGACCACGCCGACCGCATGGAGATCATCATGCACGGCTTCGACACGCACGACACGCATCACGCCATCTCGGCGTATTGCGCGGACGCGAGCGGCGCGTTCTATCTGCTCGAAGGCCGCTTCCTGCACAGCCAGGTCGAGACGCCGTATGGGGCGCAGCGTTGCAATGACGGCGGCGCGTGGCGCTTCGATCCCAAGAGCTTCCGCCTCGAACGCCACAACCAGGTGGACATCAACAATCCGTGGGGCTACTCGTTCGATTACTGGGAACAGGACTACCTCAGCGACGCGTCGAGCGGCGAGAATTACTGGTCGCTCCCGCTCTCGGCGAAGATGCCCTACGGCGTGGAGATCAAGAAGGTCGGCGAGTTCGCGCCCAAGCGTTCGCGTCCCACTTCCGGCGCGGAGTTTGTTTCCTCGCGCCACTTTCCCGATGAGGCGCAGGGGAACTTCATGATCTGCAACAGCATCGGATTTCTTGGCATCAGCTATCACAATGTCTGGGAGGACGGCTCCGGTTTCTCCGGTAAGTCCGCCGGTGATTTGCTTTCGTCGAGCGATCCGAATTTTCGTCCGGTGGACTTGGAATTCGCGCCCGACGGCTCGCTCTACGTCGTGGACTGGCACAACGCGCTCATCGGTCACATGCAGCACAACGCGCGCGATCCGAACCGCGACCACGATCACGGACGCATCTATCGCATCACCTATCCGGGCCGTCCGCTCGTGAAGCCGGCGAAGGTGGATGGCGCGAGCGTCGCGGAACTCTTGGAGAACCTGAAGCTGCCCGAGTATCGCACGCGCTACCGCACGCGCCGCGAACTGCGCAGCCATCCGGCCAGCGAAGTGATTCCGGCCGTGAAAGCGTGGGCCGCGAAGCTCGACAAGTCCGACCCCAAGTACGAGCACCATCTTTGCGAAGCGCTCTGGGCGACGTGGGCGCAGAACAAGCCTGACGCCGGTTTGCTGAAGCGCTGCCTCCAGGCCAACGCCCCGCAGGCCCGCGCCGCCGCCGTGCATGTGCTGCGTTACTCCGCGCACCAGATTCCCAACTCCACCGATCTGTTCCTCCAGGCCGCGCGCGACGCCCACGGACGCGTGCGGCTCGAAGCCATCGTCGCCGCGTCGTGGCTCGACAACGCCGACGGCGCGCGCATCGTCCTCGAAGCGATGAAGCTGCCCTTCGACAAATGGATGGG
>JAYVWQ010000520.1:0-2535 GCA_043785945.1 Akkermansia sp. | reverse complement strand
CACGGAGTTGTCTTCGCGCGGAGTGATGATCGCGTCTTGCGAAAGCGCGCTCGGTTTGCGGACCCGCAGCACAATGGCGTCTCCCGGTCTGACGCCGAGTTGTTGAGCCAGTGCTTCGTTGAGGATCACGTTCCCGCTTTGGATTTTGCGCGCGTCAAGCCATCGGTCGAGCCGGCTCTGGTCGCGCGCAATCTCAGGAGGGGGTGTGAATACTCCGGGACCGGGAATGCCATAGACCTGCACCTGGTTGGCCCGCGCCGTTCCATCCTGCCGCGACGCGATTCCTGGCAGATTTAGAAATGTGCCGCCGTCGAATACACTGTGGCTTGAACCGTCCTGCTTATGGTCAACAGAATGAAGACGATGTTCCTCACCGAATGAGTTCAGGTTCCACCCGCTGTAGCTCGACATCAGGGAGTCATTGAAGAAGCGATCCCCCGAATGCAGGGCGAGGCTCGCGCTTCCGAGTCTCTCCAGCGCCCGCTCCCGCAGGCTCTCGCGCACCGAGTCACCCACGATGAGCGCGCCGATGAGCGCCGCGCTGCCGATGGCCGCACCAAGAACGACGCCCAGATGTGAGCGCCAGTGGAAGCGCAGGCTGCGGGTGATGAGGGTGCGAAGGGTCATTTGGCTTCAGCCAGCACTCCGTCGCGAAACTCCATCACCCGTCCCAGCTGCCGCGCAAGATCGGGCGCGTGGGTGACGACGATGATCGTCACCTTCTCCTCACGGTTTAATTCGGTGAGGAGCTTCGCAAGTTCATCTGCGGAGGCGCGATCAAGCGCGCCGGTCGGTTCGTCGGCGAGCAGGAGCTTGGGCTGGTTGATCAGCGCGCGCACCACGGCCACGCGCTGGCGTTCGCCGCCGGAAAGCTGGCCGGGGCGGTGGTGAAAGCGGTCACCGAGGCCGACGCGCTTGAGCAAACGCTCGGCGCGTTGTTCCGCGCCGTGGGCGGTCGGGGAATTCCTTTCCGCCAGCGTAGGCACGAGGACATTTTCCCAGACCGTGCAGTGCGGCAGGAGATGGTGGGACTGGAAGATGAAACCAATCTCGCGGTTGCGCAGCGTGGCCAGCGACTGCTCATTGAGCGCGCTCAAATCTTGGCCGCCCAGCAGCACTCGCCCGGAGTCCGCGTGGTCGAGCGTGCCGATGATGTTGAGCAGCGTGCTCTTGCCGCAGCCGCTCGGCCCGACGATGGCGAGCGATTCCCCGGCGGCAATTTCGAGGGAGACATCGCGCAGTACTGGGACGGGGGCACGGCCTTCGGCGGCGCGGTAGCTTTTGCCGACGTGTTCAAGTTTTAGGAGCGGGACGGACATGGGTTACTTGGTGACACAAGCGGAGGGAAGCTCCAAGCACCAACATCCCAGTACCGGAGAAACGCCAGAGGGCCGCCTGAGCCGGGACGGTGCAGTTAAAAAGAAGATTTCTCGCGAAGGCGGCGAAGGAAGCGAAGGCGGAAGAGAGCGTTTGATGCCTAGCCCCGCCGACGGTCTGGTGACGATGATTGTTGCCCGGTCCCCCTTCATTCTCTTCGCCGCCTTCGCCCCTTCGCGAGACTCCATCGGGTTTCCACTGCATGGTTCCGCCTCAGAGCAGAGCGGCGGAGTCCGTGTCGATCAGCATCACGGCCCGGGACTGGGTGCGCAGGTAGGACGCGGGACAGTTCGTGCTCACGGTCTCGCGCAGCGCACCATGCACGGCCGTGGCCTTGCGCTTCTCGGGGGCAATGCAGACGATTTTGCGCACCGCGCAGAGCGTGGGGATGGTCAGGGTGTAGGCGTAACGCGGCATTTGATCCACGCCGGGGAAGTGGCCCTCGTTGACTTGCTGCTGGCGGCAGGCGAGGTCGAGGCCGACGAGCTTGACCGCCCACGGGTCTTCAAAGTCCGCGACGTGCGGATCGTTGAAGGCAATGTGGCCGTTCTCGCCGATGCCGAGGCAGCACAGATCAATTTCCTGGGCCTGCAAGAGGTCGGCGTAGCGCGCACATTCATTGAGGGGCTGGTCGGCATCGCCTTCGAGGTAATGAAACGCCTTGGGATGCACGCGGTTGGCCACTCGCTCGCGCATGTAGCGACGGAAGCACGCCGGGTGGTTCGCATCAATGCCGAGGTACTCGTCCATGTGAAAGAGCGTGACCTTGGACCAGTCCACGCCGCCCAGTTTAATCAGCTCATCGAGGAAACGGATTTGTGAATTGCCCGTGGCCATGATGGCGAAGGCCGCGCCCCGTTCGCGGATGCTCTCCACCAAAATGCTTTGCACGATGCGGGCCGCGTCCTGCGAGAGGTCATTCTGGCTCGCATAGACGCGCACCGGCAGATGATCGACCTGAAATGTTTTGATGGGATTCACGGGCGCGGAGTGTCGGAAGAAGGAGCGCGGGAACTCAAGGAAGTTTTGTCGCCACCATTGCAACAGATCGCCTTTCGATGGGCCGGGGAAAAGCGGCGCTGAAGCGACCGCACTCCAAACGCTCCGCGCAGACCGAGGCGTCTGGCTCGACGCGCCAGCGTTTGGAGTGCGGTCGCT
>JAYVWQ010000519.1:0-3289 GCA_043785945.1 Akkermansia sp. | reverse complement strand
CGCCAGTTGTAGTTCCCGTACTGCGCCGGCGTGACGTGGGCGAACTGCGGGATGGCGAACTTGTTCAGATTCACCAGACAGGTGGAGTCATCAATGATGAGACTGACCGGCACACGCCCGCGCGGATGGAGCACCTGCACTCCAGCGGCGCGCGCGGGACGTTCACCCGCTTGCTGGGCGAAAAGCGACGGCGCACCGAGCAGCGAGGCGCCCGCTGAGGCGAGGGCGGTGTGTTGCAGGAAATGACGGCGGGAGAAAATGTTCATGGGATCATTGTCAGCACTTAGGCGAACGTACGGAGGAAAGCAATGGCTTCGGCGCGCTTGGGGAAAGTCGCTTCGATCCTCGCACTGGTGTTGAATCGAATCTGAACTTCAAACGCCTCCCGCTGCTCGCCGTCCTCGCGCAGCCGGCACGACTTGTCTTCCTCAATCAAATAGGCGATGGCACCATTCACGTCCGAACATTCCACGGAATGACCGCGTAGGACGGTCAGACGAACCGAGGCCACCTGACGATTTAGCGCAGCTTCAAGGCGTTGTTTGAAATCAGCAATCTCACGACCGTGCAGCACATGGAGTTTTGAGAGCAGGTGATCGGAGGCATGGGGCTGCGGCAGGGATTCCCACTTTGCAATCTTCTCGCGGAACTGCTTCTCGGTCGTGCCACCCTTGCCGTCTTCCGATGAGGCGTCGATACCGAGTTCGTTAAACGCGGCCAGAATGGAGTCATAAGGAATGTGCAGAACGCCGAAGCCTTTCGATTCCAACTGCTGCAAGGCGCTCCGCGTGAACTCACCCGCCAGCACCGCACCACAGAACGGCTGGTGTCGGGAGAAGGTCAGAGCAATCGGCATCACCGCCGCTTCGATCTCCTGAACTTTGTTCTTCGAGTGCTCGGTGTAGCGCCGCCACGCTGATTCGATGAAAGCGATGGGGGCACCCGCCTTGTCCTCCGTTCCGCCGCGTTCCAGAACATAGTCGAGGTCGTGCTTGTTCCCGTAGCCATCCTGCCACGTCACTTTGCCCTGGCCATTCCGCGCGGCGCGCGGTCGTTTGAAATCAAGGTAGAGGCCGTGACGTTGTGCGACCTCGCCGAGAATGTTGCGCACGAACATCTCGAAACCGTCTCCGATGATTTGTCCCCAGCGATGAGCGAGTGATTGAGCCATGAGGTTTCGCTGTTATCCACGCACCCACAGATGTCCCTCACACAATGGGACACGATGCTTGCGGTTCTTCCACTTGATGTTCCGGTCGCGAAGTTTTTCGAAGGTCCACGATTCAAAGCCCGCCGCTAGGGCCAGCTTGCCGAACCATTCGATGACCGGCACATAAACGCCATAGGGCGCGGAGTCGCCGATGACGAAACAAACTTCCGAAGGCGATGCACAAACTCGCCGGAGCGCCTGCCACGTCTGCGCCATGTCGAGGAAGTAGCAGGCGATCATGTTGTTGTAGGTCTTCTTGCCGCCGCGCTCCAAACGCACCTTTGAAAGCTCGCGGCAGACCGGGATGATTTCATCGCGGATGGGCGCAAGCTCTGGCGATTCCAGAATCTCGTCGAGGTTCACCGACTTGGGCGGGACGTGTTGAGAGCAGGCGCGCACGAGATGTCGGCGCACCGTTTCTTGAAGGTCGCCCCAACCACGAATCTCACCCATGAACGCCATCTCCAATCGCGTGGCGTCCGCGTAGTCGTAGTTGTTCGCGTAAGGCGGCGAGGTGATGACGAGAGTGGCCCAACCGTCCGGCACGGTCGCGCACTTGCGCGCGTCATCCACGCGCAACTTCGCCAGCGGCTTGGCCCGCTGCGCCATGAAACGGATGTCGGCGGCGATCATCTGCACTGCCTTGTGCAAGGTGACTTCGGGCGACGGTGGGACGGTTTTGCGACGGCCCGGCAAAACGTATTGCCACGGGGCTGTGCCCGCTTCGGACACCACGCGCAATGATGACACCAGTGCCATCCAGAGCAGCCCGGCTTCGGGCGTGCCGTCCTGTTCGACTTCGACGGCCTGACGGAAACGGTCCAGATAATTCAGAGTCTCCAGTCCGTAGCACTTCGCGATGATTTCCGGGTAGTGCTTCGTTTCCGACTTCGCCTTCCGGGCAAACTCGAAGGCTTTCTCCGCTTTGGAAATGAGCCGTTCAGGGTCGGTGGCGTAACTCAACTTGGCCTGTGCGACCCGATACACGAAGGGGTGCGCCTCAATGCCGTAGGACGGGACGCTCATCTCATCACAGGCCAAGCAAGTCGTTCCCGAACCGACGAACGGATCGAGCACTCGCAGTTCGCTGCCGTCCCGTTCGGCCAGCAGCCACTTCACCCACTCCGCCGAAAAACCCGCGCTGTAGCGGAACCACCGGTGAATCGGCAGCCGCATGTTGTTGAGAAAGTTGGAGGTGTGCCCGACGGCCTCCAGCGCCGGGCGAACTTCTTTGGCATCCTGATCCGCTTCAAACATGTCGAGCACGGCTTGCTCGTAATTCTCACGCAGGCGGAGCAACACGTCGTCGCCTGGCGGCGGGGCCGGATATTTCGTGGATGTTGCCATTGCTGTTTTGAGGTTAAGTCCGTGTGCCGGGCAAACACAGGACGAAATCCCGCGTGAAGATTCGCCGGATGATCCAAAATCGTGTTGCGCTGTTTTCCACTGTCGGCACAACCGCGAGAATTGCCGAGGGCGCGGCAATTGCAAAGCCGGGAGTTGCGTCCGACGACTGGCTCAGGCCAAGAAGGCCGCACCCTTCATTGACTTTTCCCCGATGCCCGCTACGACTTCGCGCCTGATGTCCGAAGAAACACCAATCACTCTCGCCCCTGGCGCGCGCGTCTCGCTGCACATTCACGACATGGCCTTCGGTGGCGAGGGCGTGGGGCGGTTGCCGGGTGCCGGTTCGAGTCCGGAGCCGAACACGGAGACGGAAAGTTCGGCCCTGAACGCGGGTTCGCTGGTCGTCTTTGTGCCCTTCACCGCCGTGGGCGAGGAGGTCGAAGTCGAAATCACGGAGGTGAAAAAGAATTTCGCGCGCGGGAAACTGGTGCGGGTCATCACGCCGTCGGCTCATCGCGTCACGCCGGAGTGCCCCTACTTTGGTGGCTGCGGCGGGTGCCAGTATCAACACCTCGACTACGCGACGCAATTGGAGCTGAAGCACAAGCAGGTCAGCGACTTATTCGAGCGCATCGGAAAATTCCCGCGCAGCGTGGTGCAGCCCACCGTCCCTTGCCCGCAACCGTATCATTATCGGAACCGCATCATGATCCGCTCGCAGTGGAACAAGCC
>JAYVWQ010000518.1:0-6604 GCA_043785945.1 Akkermansia sp. | reverse complement strand
CACCAACATCCTCACCATCCAGGCCTTCAACAGCAATCTGACCAACGACAACGACTTCGCTTTCAACGCGCAGCTCTACTCGTTCCTGCCCGACACCACGGTCACGCCGCCGCGCCTCGCCTTCGCCAGTCCGGTGGCGGGGGATGTGTTTTACCTGACCAACATCGTGCTCACCTTCAGCGAAGACGTGACCAATGTGGAAGCAGGCGATCTGCTCGTGAACGGTCTGGCCGCCGCCAGCCTGACCGTGATCTCGAACTCGATTTACTCGTTCGCTTTTCCGCAGCCGCCCTACGGCCCCGTCGCCGTGACTTGGGCGACCAACCACGGCATCATCGATCTGGACCCGGCGCCCAAGCCCTTCGACGGCAACGCCGCGAGCGCGAAGATCAACTACCTGCTGGTCAACCCGAGCGCGCCGGTCGTGAGCGCGCAGGCGCCCCTCTCCAGCATGATCATCACGGGACTCACCTCCATTGCCCTCACGCTCAGTGAACCGGTCACGGGGGTGGATGCGGCGGACCTGCTGATTAACGGCCTCCCGGCGATTGGACTCAACGCGCTCTCGGCCACGGATTACGTCTTCACTTTCCCGCAGCCGGCCTTCGGCACAGTCACGGTGCGCTTCGCCACGAACAGCGGCATCAGCGATTTGGAATTGCCGCCGACCGATCTGGATGCGACGCGCCCGGCCAACCGCTGGAGTTACACGCTCATCAACCCCGTGCCCACCGTCGCCATGACCAGTCCGGTCAACAACGCCTTCGTCCTGCAAGGGCCCAACGTGACCCTGACGGCCACGGCCACGGACAATGACGGCACCATTGCCCAGGTCGCCTTTTACGTGAGCGGAGCCAATGTGGGCGTCGTGCTCACTCCGCCCTACTCGCTGGTGATTTCCAATCTGGAACTCGGCTCCTACAACTTGCAGGCCGTGGCCACGGACAACAGCGGTCTGCTGGGCACCTCCGCGCCGGTCGTGCTCAACGTGGTGACCAGCCTGCCCATCGTGCTGCTCCGCGGACCGTATCTGGTGGCCGGCTCGCCCACGGGCGGCGTAGTGCGCTGGCGCACGGATGTCTTCTCCGACGCCGTGGTGCGCTACGGCCCGGACCCCATGAACCTGACCAACTTCGCCGTGCAATCCATGCTGACCAACAACCACATCGTGCAGGTGGGCGGACTGGAGCCGGCGACGAAGTATTACTACTCGTTTGGCAGCGCGGGCCAGACACTGGCGGGCGGGACCAACACCGGCGGCTCCAATTACTGGTTCACCACTTCGCCCGTGCCGGGCACGCCCCAGCCGACGCGCTTCTGGGTGCTGGGCGATCCGGGCACGGCCACCGCCAACCAGCGCGCGGTGCGTGATTCCTACTACAACTTCGTCACCACCAACCGGCCGGCCGACATCTGGATGATGCTCGGCGACAACGCCTACAACTCCGGCACCGACACCGAGCACCAGTCCGCCGTCTTCGACATGTATCCGTCCACGCTGCGGAACTATTTCCTCTACCCCGTGCTCGGCAACCACGAGACGGCGCAGTCCACCAGCACGACCATCACCTATCCCTACCTCGACATCTTCTCCATGCCGAAGGACGGCGAGGCGGGCGGCGTGGCTTCCGGCAGCAAGAAATATTACTCGTTCGACTACGCGAATGTTCACTTCGTCGCGCTCGACTCCATGACCAGCGGACGCGCCACGAACAGCCCGATGGTGCTCTGGTTGAAGGACGACTTGGCCGCCAACACGCAGACCTGGACCATCGTTTATTTCCATCACTCCCTCTACACCAAGGGCACGCATGACTCGGATTCGGAGTCGGACCTGGTGCTGATGCGGCAGAATTTCAATCCCATCCTGGAAGCCTACGGCGTGGACTTGGTGCTCATGGGCCACAGCCACGTTTACGAACGCTCCTATCTGCTGGACGGTCATTACGGCCTCTCCGGCACGCTGACCCCGTCGATGAAAATTGATGCGGGCAGCGGGCGCGAAGAAGGCACCGGCGCCTATCGCAAGAGCGGCGAGGGGCGCGGCGTGGTATATTCGATTGTCGGCAGCAGCGGCCAGGCCCTGGGCGGCCCGCTCAACCACCCGGCGCATTTCGTCTCGGTCAACCTGCTCGGCTCGCTGATCGTGGACGTGACCAGCAACCGGCTCGACGCCACCTTCCTGACCAGCACCGGCTCCACCACCAACGATCACTACACGCTGATCAAGCGTTCCGGTAACCCGCCCGAGGCGCCGACCGGACTCGCCTCCTATGGCTTGGGCACTAACCAAGTCGAACTCACTTGGACCGATGGGGCGACCAACGAGCTGGGCTACTACCTCGACCGCTCGCTGGACGGCACGAACTTCACCCGCGTCGCGACCAATGGTGTGAACGCGACGGGCTATCTCGACACCGGCCTGCTCGCCAACCGCACCTATTACTACCGGGTCATCGCCTTCAACGGCGCGGGTGACTCCGGCCCGGGCAGCGCGACCAGCGCCTTCACGGGCAACCGCGCGCCTTCCCTCGCCGCGATTTCCAACTACGTCGTCGACGTAACACGCACCATTGTCTTCCGCAGCAGCGCCACCGACCCAGACCGGCCCGCGAATCGCCTCACCTTCTCGCTCGACCCCGGAGCGCCCGGCACTGCCACGATCAATCCGACCAACGGACACTTTATCTGGGTGCCGGGCCGTGACCGGGCCGCCACGACCAACGCCCTGACCGTGCGCGTCACGGACGACGGCGCACCGGCCTTGAGCGATGGGCGGAGCTTCACCGTCATCGTGCGGGATTTCCATGAGACCTTCCCCGGCTCCACCACCATGCGGGCGGGCGGCCTGACCAATGTGCCGGTTGATTTCTACTCCAGCACGGCGCTGACGAACCTCGTCCTCACCCTGCTCTATCCGTCCGATCGGTTGACCGGCCTGACTCTGGAAAATCTCGTTCCCTCCCTGGCCGACGCGACGCTTGATGTCTTGACCGCTCCGGGAGCCGCCCAGATCACGTTCGCCGCACGGCCCGGGCAGGGACTGTCCGGCACGCAACATCTGGCGCGGCTCCACTTCACCGCCGCCGCCGGCCAAAGCTCGGCTTTTGTCCCGCTCACTCTGAACAGTGCCGTCGGCCTCCGCGCCCAGCCGGGGCTTGCACCCAGTGCGCTGCTCCACGATGGCCGCGTCGTCGTACTGGGCACCCATCCCTTGCTGGAGGCGCTGCCGGGCCTTCCTCGTGTGCTCTCGATCTATGGCCTTCCGGGACGCACTTACCTGATCGAGAAAACGCCCACGCCCGCCGCGCCTGCCTCGTGGTCGCCGTGGCAGTCCGTGTTCGTCGTCGAGCCGCCCTACTCCTTGAATGCCAGCGCCGACACCAATGCGGCGGGCATCTACTACCGGGTGCGGGAAATAAATCCTTAGAGCTGGTCGGAACCGTTCGTGGTTGGAGTGCGCCTGACCTTGATCCGGGATCGAACGGATCGGCTGCGGAGGCAAATTTTCAGTCAGTCTCTAAAAGGAAGAGTGAGGGGCAGGCCGAAGACTCCTTCGCAGTTCACTCCACCGTGCGGACCGTGATCGGCACGGTGGCGGTGTGCTGGGCTTCGCCAAGGCGCAGGGTGAGCGGCGCGGTGCCGGGGGCGCCGGCGGGCACCCACGACAGACCGAGCTTCTCCAATTCAGCGCACCAGACGGCGCTGTTCAACGTGACTTCAAATTCCAACTGCCCGCCATAGACCACGCCGAACTGGCTGACGTTCTTCACCCGGAAGGAACCGTCCGGCGATTGGGCGGTGCCAGCGCGGCTGGGCTTGAAATTCGCGGTCGCATCACCGAGCCGAAATTGCACGGCCTGGGTGAAGACGGAGAAGGCGTCGAAGACGGTGACGGTGCCTTCGATTTTCAAGGCGCATTTGCCCGAGGCGTCTTTCGCCACGGCCACGGCGCTTTTGATGTTGAGCGACTGTTGCCCCTGCACCAGCCCGAAGTAGGGACGGCCCGCCGCGCGGTTCGGCGAGGACTTCGCATGGACGGTGACGCGCGCGAACATGCCTTCGGTCATGTGGTCCGCGACATGGCAATGAAAGAGCCAGGAGCCGGGATTGTCCGCCACCATGTCCGCCACCTTCATGGAGGCGGGCAGTAGTTCGACGACGTCCGTGCGCCGGCGTCCCTCTTCCACCACGCGCAGACCGTGCCAGTGGGCGGTGTGAAAATCCTTGTCCGAGCCAAGGCCGAAGAGATACCAGCGCACGCGCTCGCCTTCGTTCATCTCGAGTCCGGGAGTGTTGCCAAAAATGTAGCCATTGATGGCGTGGCGGGAGCCTTGTTCCATCAACTCCTGGACTTGAACCCAGGGTTTGATCATCAAGGCGTTGTTCGGACTGAGGCTGGCGTATTCGGCGGCTTCGCGCTCCGCCTCGCCCAGTCCGCTCTCGTCGAAAATCATGAAGAGCGCAGCCTGTTCGCGGTCCACATCAGTCGGGGTGGCGTCGGGCCGGGCCCGCGCCGGGTCGGCCACGATGATGAATCCGATGAGGCCCATGTTCGATTCCTCGTCGCCATTGACGTGGCTGTGGTAGAGCCAGCCCTTGGAACTCGGCTCGCCGGGCAGCGGCCCGGACTCGGCATCAAGCTGCCAGACGTAGGTGAATTTCGCGCCCGCCTCGATGGCCGCACCCAGCCCGGGCTTGGGCTGATAGTGGGAGCCTTCACTGTCCTTGTCGTACTTCACGCCGTGCGGGTGCATGGAAAGGGGCTGCCCGCCGCGATTGAGAAACGTGACCGCCAGAAAATCCCCGACCACGCCGCGCAGCACGGGACCGAGAATGCCGAGCCGCGGGTTCTCGAAGACCTTGGTTGTGAAAGTGGCATCGGTGTATTGCACGTAACGCATCTTGCCCACCATCCGTTGCGTGAGCACGGGCGGGGGCAGGGTCTTGCCGCAAATCGGGTCCAACCCCTGGGGCGCGTAATCCCACAGGCCCGGTTCTGCCGCGATGTAGTAGTGCCGCGTCCTGGCTTCGGCGGGTGGCTGTCCGAAAAACTTTCCGCCCACATCGCCCATCGCCACGGTGACGGTGGGTTGCACCATGTTGGTCGGCGGCCAGACGGCGTCGGGGCGCGGAGCCGTGGCGGCGCGCAGTCCCACCGCGCCGAGGAGGAGCAGCACGGCGAGGAGAACCCTCGGAGCGGACGAGAATCGCCGGGGCAACATGAAGATGGACGTGATCATGGGAGGAAATTCTTCGCCTACTCTCGTCGATCAATCAAACGGCAAACCGAAGAACAGGCACAACCATGAACTCTTTAGTCAGTCATGCCCAGTATTTTTGCAACGAAACCTGGCCTGGCGTAGAAGGCTCGGCTGATGCTCCCGTGCCCTGGCCCTTTCGTTCGTGGTTGCACGAGTACACCCATTGCCCCCGTAAGAGCGTCAAAACCCTTTGTTCGGATCGTTTCGCGCACCAGTTCATAATCGCAACGCACTTGGTCGAGAATCAGTGGATCGTCGAGGTCAAAACTCGAAACTCTGCACAACAGGCTTCTCGCATCCTGCTGTGATTCAAAAACGCGGGCGCATACAACAGTTTTGCGGAGTTTGGCTAAAAGATGACTGCCCTCGAACGGCGTACGTTCAACATTGTCAGCGTTGATCATCGTAATCGCCATCGTCTCCTTAACCCTCAGATTCCCAATTCGATCGCGCTTCAACGGAACAATCTTCAATTCCCACGAACCAAAATCTGGACTCTGCGATGAGTTGATAGACAGCCCAAGATGACGCTCAAGAACGTGTCCTGCCCAACCCTTATTCTTCTTTCCACCAGTCCATACAGTCAGCCCGTGATGGTCAGCGAGTGGACGAAGATCAACCCCTTCCAGCTTCTTTAACAGAGCGATGGCTTCAGCGCGTTCCATACTTCTCGTTCAATCTTCTATGCACTCGGCGCAATTTTGCCGGTGAACAAATCCTCTGGCCGTCTTGCTACAGCCTTAACGCGGGCAACTGACAAAGCAACGTGTCGTTCATCGGCTTCAATCCCTACGGCCTTGCGCCCAGTGCGAACCGCAGCGACTGCGGTAGTCCCGCCGCCGGAAAAAGGATCGAGCACGAAGTCACCGGGCTGCGTGGACGCCAGCAGGCAACGCTCGACCAGCGCGAGGGGCTTCTGCGTGGGATGCTTGCCGAATGCCTTCTCCACTTTGAGCGGCGCGGACAGACGCCACACACTTTTCATCTGCTTCCCGCCCGCGTGCTCTCGCATCAGCTTGTAGTTGAAGACGTGTTTGCTCTTCTCGCTCTTGGCCGCCCAGAGAATCGTCTCGGTCGAGTGGGTGAAGTAACGGCACGAAAGGTTGGGCGGCGGATTTGGTTTCTCCCAGGCGATGTCGTTGAGGATTTTCATCCCCAACTGCTGCATCGCATAGCCGACGGAAAAGATGACGTGCTGCGTGCCGCTCACCCAAAGCGTACCGTTGGGTTTGAGCACGCGCTGGCAACGCCGCAGCCATTCGGTGTTGAACTCGTGGTTCAAGGCCGGGCCCTGCGACTTGTCCCAGTCGCCCTTGTCCACCTTCACCATCTTGCCTGCG
>JAYVWQ010000517.1:0-2131 GCA_043785945.1 Akkermansia sp. | reverse complement strand
AGCGCGGGCGCTGGACGGTGTATGAGACGCCGGAGTCGCTGGAGAATTTGCGCTTTCAAGTTACGCACCCGGATTATCGCGAGCGGGCCGTGGATTTTTCCGGCGACGGCACCGGCACGCTCACGCGCAGGCTGCTGCTCGCGTCCAAGGCCGAGTTGCAGTTCCAGCCCCCGGCGACCATTGCCGGACGCGTGCGCGACGCGGCGGGCCAGGCGCTCGCGGGCATTGAAGTCACGCTGCTCCGCACCAACGTCGGCAAGCTGCTCACGGCGCAAATTCTCACCGACGCGCAGGGGCGTTTTACTTTCCCCGCGATTGAATCCAGTCGCGCGCGGCTCGTGGTCAACGACCCGCGCTTTGCGCCGACGGCGTATCTGATCAACCTCGACCAGCCGCCCGCGCCGCTCGACCTCACGCTCACTGCGGGCCATCCGCTCAAGCTGCGCGCCGTCGAGGCTCCGACGCGGTTGAATCGCGCCATCGGTCCGTCCATTCCGGGCGTCGTCTTCACCGTGGTCGATGTCGGCACGATGAACTTCCTGAACGCCCGGGCCGATGCGCGCGGCGAGACGGTTTGGGAAAAGCCGCTGCAACATTCCTCCGAGGCTACCAATGGCGTCGAAGGCAAAATCCTCGTCCGCACCGAACGGGTGGGAGGATTTCGCGCCGGCGCGGCCTGGGTAGATCCCAACGCGGGCGAAGCTCTGGTGCCGATGGAGAAATGGTTCCCATGGAAGATCCGCGCGATTGATGAGGAGACCAAGCAACCCATCCTGAACTTCACCACCTTGAACAGTCGGCCGCCCACCTTTCAGGATAAATTTGGCCCGTCCCGCGCCGTGAACGGCGAGGCGCTCGGGGGCTATTTCGCCGAGACCTTCATCCACGAACGCGTCCTGACCATCGAAGCGGAAGGTTACGAGACGCTGCGCTTCCCGCTCATGCCCGAACTGGGCGCGACGAACACTTACGAGTTGAAGCGGAAGCCCGCTGTTGCGCCCTGAGCGTGAGATGAGTGCAAAAGAGCCACGATCGAGTTTTACGCCCGCACCTTGCTCGAATCAAAACGCATCGTTGAGCGTCGGTTCTCCCGTGATTAACCTCCCCGTCGTATGAACGAATCGAGCGCGCTTTCAGCCTGTCGCGGATTCAACGCACTGCGCCTCTCGCGCCGGCACGCGCTCAAGGTCGGCGGCATGGGACTGCTCGGCTTCACGCTGCCCGAATTGCTCCGCGCTGCCGCGTTGAATCCGAAGAACAATCCCATCGCCAAGGCCAAGTCGGTCATCTTCCTGTTTCAATACGGCGGGCCGAGCCACATCGACATGTTCGACATGAAGCCGAATGCGCCCGAAGGCATCCGCGGCCCCTACAAGCCCATCTCTTCCAAGGCCGACGGCATCCAGGTGAGCGAGATGCTGCCGCGCACGGCCAAGATCATGGACAAGGTCACGCTCATCCGGTCCATGACGCACACCATGAAGAACCACAACTCGGCGGGCTATTACGCCCTGACCGGCCACGCGCCGCCGAGTGATGACCAGCGGCTGCGCGACTCGATTGATTTGTTTCCCGGCTACGGCTCCATCGTGGACAAACTCGCGCCGCTCCAGGGCGCGGATATGCCAACCTACGTTTCCTATCCCCACGTCATCCGCGACGGCTCGATCACACCCGGACAGCACGCGAGTTTTCTGGGCAAGGCGCACGATCCGTTCTTCATCGCGCAAGACCCGAACAGCCCGGACTTCGCGCTCCCGGAATTGAGCCTGCCGTCGAATCTCTCCATCGAACGCCTCGAAAGCCGGCGCGAGTTGCAGAAGCTGATCGATTCGCAGGCGCGGCTGCTCGACCAATCGACGGCGGCGCAGGGACTCGACGCGTATTACGACAAGGCGCTGGGGATGTTGAATTCGTCGAAGCTGCGCACCGCCTTCAATCTCGCGTCCGAGCCGGCGAAGGTGCGCGAATCGTACGGGCGCACGACCTACGGGCAGAGCTGTCTGCTGGCGCGGCGGCTGGTGGAGGCGGGGGCGAAGTTCGTCACGGTTTATTTCTCCGAGAGCATCGGCGGGCAGAGCACCACGGGCGGTGGCTGGGACACGCATGGATTCAACAACACGCGCATGTT
>JAYVWQ010000516.1:0-17505 GCA_043785945.1 Akkermansia sp. | reverse complement strand
CGGGTGACGCCGGGGCAGCTTGCCGGATTGGTTCGGTTGCTCATCGCAAATCAAATGATTCTCCACCGAGTCGCATTTTCCAAGTCCGCAATCGAACTGAAATTCGCCGCCGGCACATCTCAGTAGTTCAATTTTCAAAAAAACGCTAAGAGCCAAGAGCTTCTCCCCAAGCTTCGGACCTTGCATCGTCAAATATTGCAGCGCAGTTGGCGCACAAGTAGATCGTTTTGAACCTTTTACCACTCATCGGCCACGGCTTAATGCGCCTTGTCTCGGTTGCCATACCGAGGCATTTCCCATGGAAGGACGCGGGTTGTTGCTCCTTGTCTTTTTCGCGGCACGGGTGCGACTTCTTCATGCAAGCCGTAGTTTAGCTGCGTGGTTTGGATTGGGTCAATCTGGTAGTTAAACTGCGTGCTCCAACGCAAACTCGGCCAACGAATCGCCAGCCTCCGTAAAGCAAGGAAGCTCACGCAGGAGCAACTCGCTGAAGTGATCGGATGCTCCGTTGAGTTCATCAGCCTCGTCGAGCGTGGCGTGAACGCTCCCTCCGTGGCCGGGTTGGAGAAGTTCGCCAAGGTTCTGAAAGTCGACGTTAGAGATCTGTTCACCTTTGAGGAGAAGAAGCGATGAGCAGTTCATATCTCCAACGATTGAAATCCACGTTGGAAGGCGTGGTTGAAAAACTCGCAGCCAAGGGTATCCAACCTCATCGCCTCACTTTTGGTGGAGAAGGGCCGAAGCCCACGCAGAAGCCAAGAGTGCCGACCGACGCGCGCTCTGAGTTTCTGGCCAATCGCGCGATGGGCGACTGGGCGGAGCGCATGTTGAGTGCTGCAATTCTGAAGGCATTGCCGGAATGGAAGGTTGTGCAGTATGGCAGCACCGACAGCATTGCCGCCGGGCATCCTGATTTTAAGGCGCGTTACCTCGCGGGTCTGGAAGAAACGCGCCAGTTCGGCAAACGACCCGACTTGCTTGTATTTCCAGCCGCTTTCGCAGTGGACGGCAACTTGTCAGAACGCGGTCACACTGAAATCGAACCAATGGTAAAACAGGCGACCGCAGCCATCGAGGTTCGCTCAAGCAAGTTTGAGGCGTTGAAATACATGGCTGTGCGGCAGAGGCAACGTGACGACGGCGACAAGACCGGACGCGAGACGCCGAGTTTTACGGTCAAAGTAGAAGACCTCGTCATCGTGTATCGCTGGCTGGAGCGACATCGTGTGCCGCAGAGCTATTGCCAAGTTTTCTTCGACTCAGTTTTTGCGATCAACTTCCTCGACATTTTTACGACCATCGCCAGTGGGACTGGTTTTTCAATCGAAACGCCAGCGAAGAGCCAGGAGAAGGCCACGATCATGATTCCCATCACCTGCGGTTTGCGGGTTGGAACCGCGACCAGTCTTCCAACATTCGCCGCCGAGCAGCACGTCACGAAGCTTGGCCGGCATGATGCGTATGTTGTTCCGCAAGGCGGCGGCTTTGAACTCGACGCTGCGGCCATGAAGAAGGTTCTGCTGCCTCAGGGGTAATCTTGAAATAGCCCGCCGCAAGATCATCAACCCGCCTCGTACGTTCGCTCAGTGGGAGCTTTTCCAATTCCGACAGTTTGCTGACAAGCTCATTGGCCTCGGCTCGGCTCAACTTCGGCATGACCGGGCAAGCCATGTCTTCCACATCCTTCGGCTCCAACTTGTTCAGTCCATTGCCGTAAAACCGATTCACTTGCGAAAATGCGCGCCGTCCGCCCGAACTGTTCAGAAACAGGGTCATCAGCGGAGAGAGCGATTCGTAGCCAGACTTGGCGTAAAGGCCGTGGAAACAAGTCAGATTCTTTGCATCAGACGTGTTGAGAATAAATTTAACCGACTCACGCGAGAACACCGCCACCCAGATGTCTGCGACCGCGCGAATCTCCGGCAGATACCAGACTGGACGGTGGCTTGGCAGGTGTCGCTGGGGAATGCCCTGATGTTCGCCGAGTTTCAAGTAGCGCATCAAATCTTGGCCGTTGCGCGCAGGATTAAGCAGAAAGCATCGGCGGTCACTCGCAGCCAACGCATCAAAATCTTCCCGCGTGAACACCAACCCATCCGCATCGACAGCTTTGGTGACGCAAGGCCCGACATGGCCTTCAGTCAGGTGGTGTTCGCTCATCTCCACGCGGCTCAAGCAAAAGTAGTCGTTTGCACCGGTCGCGATCCCCCGGCGGCAGTTGAAATAATCTCCGATGCGTTTCGGGAACATCGCTGAATCAGAAGGCGGCTTTCCATTGAGCAACGAATTGAGCCACTTGTCCCGAGGATTGAGCGCCGCCAGCGCGAAGCAGCCTTTGCCGGCGCGCACGGATATTCCCAGACAAAGTTTGGCGACAAAGCTTTCCGCATCTTCAATGGAATCAACACGCTTCATCCATGAAGTCGATTTTGGCGAACGCGCCTTTTCGAGAAAGACGATGGCGCTGGTCGTAAGCGCGTCGGCAAACAGATTCACGCTCGGCGCAAACACCATCAGTGCCGCCGGCCGAATCGCTTTCACCAACCGTTCTTTGATTTCTTCACCGAAGTTCGCGTTCAGAAACTCAGCCGGCAGAATGACAGCAGCACGACCGCGCGGCGCGAGGTCTTCCCAAATCTTGAGCAGGAACAACGCATAAAGATTGGTGAGCCGATCCAGCGGCGTGCCAAGGCGTTCCTCGAAATAGCACCAATCACTTTCCGAATAGTCGAGGCGCTGCGCCTTGACGTAAGGCGGATTGGCGATGATGCCATCGAAATGACCGCCGTCGGATTTCAGGTAATCTGCGAGAACCAACTTCGCCCCGCGCGGTGCGGTCGCTTTGGCACGTTGCAACGTCGCCACGTCACGCTCCACGCCCACCAGTTGCGCTTCGGCATCGAAATGACGGCACGCCATCAGCAATCCGCCCAAGCCCGCCGCCGGATCGAGCACCGTGCGAGGCTCCGCCGACATCACCCACTTTGCCATCAAGGCCGCAACTGGCTCGGGCGTCGTGACCTGCCCCAGTCGTTTTGTGTCGCGTTGCCACGGTCCGGCTGAAGCGAACGAGTCAGCATCACCCGTGGCGACTTCCACCGCATTCGGCTCGTAGTAGAGCGAAAGGAAGGTTTGGTTGTCGCGCAGTTTCATTGCCGAAAGCGTGCCAGCAGTTTAACTACGGGTCAATGCTTTAACCCTTGGTGCCGCGACTCCATGTTTACGCCTTCGTCCGGCGAGTTTTCCGTTTCTGAAGTGTGACGATGGGATGGCCGGAAAGTTTCTGGCGCTGGCGGGCCACGGCAAACAGGCGATGCACGTCATGTCCGCGCGCGGCGGACAGCTCGTCCTTGATGCGCCAGATTTCCTGGAGCACCACATCGCTACAGGTTTCCGTCTTCATGCTTGGCGAGGCTTGGCTTGCAGATTGACCACCGGATGCCCGGATTTTTTCTCCCGTTCGCGCAAGTCAGCAAACAGCTTGTCTATGCTGTGCCCGTGCGCGGCGGAGAGCGCATCCTTGGCCCGCCACACTTCGCGCAGCACCAGGTCGCCCTCCAGCTCGGGGCTGGTCGTTGGGGTGATTTTATTCATAAGGTTGTTCAAGAAGTTCCTCCGGCGTGCAGATGGTTGGAGCAGCATGGCCGCGCGACTCGATCAAGCGGCGCAGCCGTCCGAGAATGAACGCATTGGCAATGTGCCGGCAGTTCCATGTCAGCAGAATATCCATTTGATGCACGGTCGCCAGCGCAATGTGCGCCCCGTCTCCCTGGGCTTTGGCCGGCAGCAGCCCCGAGCGCATGATGTGGCGGTCAATTCGCCGGCTTGCTCGGTGGATTCGAGCAACGTGATGCCAGACATGAGTTCGAGCCGGCGTCCGGCCATCTCGGCTTCACCAAAAGCAATTTCGTCCAGAACAAGCTGGCTGGTAAAAAGCTCGTGACCGGTCCGACGAAACTCCCACCAGTCGCGGGTGAGCTGCTGGCGGGCGGCCTGCAAGAGGTCGCCGGCGGGTCGCGCCACCACGTAGCTCGGATTGGTGCTTTCGATGTAGATGCGCATGGCTTGCTCGAATCAGGTTACGCGCGTCGTTCGCGAAGGGCAGCAAGAATGTCTTTCATCGCACGGTTACGAAATCATTGTGGTTGAACAGCACCGTTACGAGGGCTTCACGGGCGCGCACGGCGGATGAACTCTTCGTCCGCGTTTCGAGAAACTCGCGGCAGAGTTTCAATTCGTCCGGCTTGGGATCTCGCGCAAGGACGCGCTTACACGCTGCGCGGGCGAAGGTTTCGCTATCGTCACCCGCTTCAGCGGAAAGCTTCTTCGCCAGCGACCGGGCTTCGTTGAGCGTCAGTTCGCTGTTCGCCATCGCGAGCGCCTGTTGCGGCACCACGGTCGGATGGCGCACGTAGCATTCGGTCACGGCTGGACCGTCGAAGATTTTCAGGAACTCGACTTCCTTCTCCGCCGCCTGACGCAGGTAAATGCTCCGGCGCTTTGACTTGAGGCCCAAGTTATGGTCGATGTCCGGCCCGCCCATCGCCCGGTCCAGGCTGCCGCTCACGTAGAGCAGGTTGTCGCGCACGACTTCCGCCTCCATGCGCCGCGAGTTCATGCGCCAGAGGAACGTGTTGTCGGGATCAATCTTCGCGTTGACCTCATCCGGCGTGGACGCCATGCGGTACGCGCTGCTGGTGACGATGAGACGGTGGAGGTGTTTCATGCTCCAACCCGTAGCAGCCGAGGTAAGGAGGCTCTGATCGATTTCGGGTTTCTGGTTTCGAGTTTCGAGTTTGGAAGATGGAGCCTCGTTACCTCGGCTGCTACGAGGCTCCATCAACTCACTTGCCAGCCAGTCCAGCAACTGTGGGTTCGACGGGGGCTTGCCATTGCGCCCAAAATCATTTGGCGTCGGGACGAGAGCCTGGCCGAAGTGGCGCAGCCAAATTTGATTCGCCGCCACGCGCGCGGTGAGGGGATTGTTTGTGCTCGCCAGCCAGCGCGCGAAGGCGAGGCGACGCCCAGTGCTGGTCGTCGGGTAATCGTCAGTGGGGCGCCGCTTGTAAGCCTTGTCCGCCGGTGATTTCAGTGTGGCTTCCGCGTCGGCGAGCGACTTGTTGGCTTCCGTCACTTTCTTCTTCGCCTCGGTGAACACCTTGGACGTTTTCTCGGCGGCGTCTTTCTTCGCCTTCAGCGAATCATCTTTTTTCAACGCGACCTGTTGCACCTCGTTCGTCGCCAGCGCAATTTTCTCGGCGGCTTCATCCGACTTTTTGCGAGCTTCGCTCTCGGCAATCTTTGCCTGGAGCAGCTTCAGCCTTGTATCCGCCAGCGCTGCTTCGCGTTGGCGCAAGACGGCATTCGTCGCGGCGACCTTCCAATCCTCGCTGTCTTTCTTTCCGGCGTCCTCCAATCGCTCGGCTTTGATGACGGCAGCCAGCGCGTCGTGCTGCGCTTGAGTGAGCCCGGTCAAGATTTCCTGTTCTTCAATTTTGGCAGCCGCGCTGTTGGTCCTCGCCATCGCCAGTTTCGCCTGAGCATCAGCTACAAGCTGGTCTGCCGCCGCCAGCGCGTCGCGATAAACGAATTCCTCCTTGTCGGGATGCCCGGCAATCCACGGCAGCGACACGGGGAGGATTCCGAGCGAACCGCCGAACGCTTTCGGAACATCCGGATGCATCAGCCGGTTCGTGTCTGGCTTCCGCTCGTCGCCGCGATGGAAGAGATAGGTCGGTGGATTCGTGTCCGTGTCGAACACGCGAACAAGACCGGCGCTCATCAGGTTCGTGTCGCCGGGCACGTGATCGGTGCGGACCCAGTGTGGCTCGAACACGGCGCGCATCTGGTAATACTCCGCCTGCGAAATCGGATCGTACATGTGGTCGTGACACTTCGCGCAGCCCATCGTCACGCCGAGAAACGCCTGCGAGGTGTGCTTCACCGTGTCTTCGAGCCACTGCTCGCGACTGAGCATCTTGTAATTGCGGACGAGGAAGCCGGTGGCGCGCAGCGTGTTCGTATCGCGTGGCGCGATTTCATCTGCGGCAAGCATCTCGACGATCATCTGCGAGTACGGCTTGTCTTCGTTGAGTGACTCGACGATCCAATCGCGCCAGCGCCAGATGTGCGGCTTGCTGTCGCGAATCTGGTTGCCGCCGCTCCAGCCCGCCCAATCGCTGTAGCGCCACACGTCCATCCAATGACGGCCCCAGCGCTCGCCGTAGCGTGCGTCCGCGAGCAAACGATCCACGACACGCTCGTAGGCGTCGGGTGAATTGTCCTTCTCGAACGCCGCCAGTTCTTCGGGCCTCGGCGAAAGCCCGATGAGGTCGAGATACACGCGGCGCAGAAGAATTTCCTTTGGCGCTTCAGGCCGTGCCTTCAACCCGCGCGTGCGATGTTCGGCGTCGATCAAGGCGTCGATGGGGTTGCGAATCGGAAACGTAGCAGCCGACGTGAGAAGGCTCTGATCCACGTCATTCGGTTTAGTTGGAGCCTCGTTACCTCGGCTGCTACGACCGGCAGGCACAGGAGGCCGCGTCACCGGATCGAAAGGCTGCCAACGATAGCTCGCCAGAAACTTCTTAAACTCGTCGCGCTTACCGACCCCATCCGCGAGTTTCTTATCCGTCGGCGTGTCTTTGGCGTCGCCCGGATTATGACCGAGCAGCAGCTCCGTTTCGTTGTCCACACCATCACCGTCAGTGTCCTCACGCGCGATCAGATCCAGGCGCGTCGGAATGTCTTTCTTCTTTCCGTCAGCCACGAGTTGCTTGCCGACGGCCCTCAGCCGCGCGCCAAACGGATTGTGCGGAAAGTCTTCGAGGCTTTCCGGGTTCTTGTTCTCGCTGGGCAGATGGCAGGTGGTGCAACGCGCGAGGTTCTTGACGAGAAACTTGTCGTAATGCTTTTCCAGCGCCGCCTTGTTCGCGGGCGTGGCCGGCGACACGACCACGGACCAAGCCAGCACCACCCCGATTAGGGCTGATACCGGACGGCGTCTCTCCTGGGATGTGGTCACGCCGGTGAGGCTACCACCCGGCCTTGGGGTTTGAAAACCCCTGATGTCGCCCATCTCCGGTTTGGTGTTTGACAAGCCGTCGTCCACTGTCCTAGTGTCACAGGACAGTTACCAATATGGTTTTCCAGATCGATTTCAAAACGGGCAAGCCGGTCTATCTGCAACTGGTGGATCAGGTCCGTTACGCCGCCGCCTCGGGCGCGCTGCGGGCCGGGGAACCGCTGCCCTCCATCCGCCCGCTCGCTGAGGAACTGCGCGTCAACCGCAACACCATCGCCAAGGCTTATGCGGAGCTGGAGAGCCAGGGCATCATTGAGACCAGTCCGGGCAAAGGCTGCTTCCTCAAGGACGGCTCCTCGCCCTTCACCAAGAAGGTGCGCGACCAGTTGCTGATCAAGGAAGTGGATGAAGCGGTCGTCACCGCCCATCACCTGCAAGTGGATCGCGCGGACTTCCTCTCGCTGGTCAAAGAACGGTTGGATTTTTTCGAGCGCAAGGTGGCGGGCAAGGAGGGGAAGTGAATTTTCAACTTCGAGGCGGTTCTGGTTCCCCTCTCCCCTCAACGGGGAGAGGGGAGAGGGGTGAGGGGTGGGAACGTGGTGAGGCGTTCGACTCTTTGCACGCGTTCAGACAGACCACCCCTCACCCTCATTCCCTCTCCCCGTTGAGGGGAGAAGGAGGTTCGCGCTCTGGCTGTTTCCGTTCGGGCAGACAATCACACTTCATCAAACACTTATGAGCACTCCCGTCATTGAAATCAAAAACCTCACGCGTCGTTACGGCAAGGCCGACGCGGTGAACGGCCTCAGCCTCACCGTGCAGCCGGGCCGCTGCTACGGCTTCTTCGGACGCAACGGCGCGGGCAAGACCACCACCATCAAGTGCCTGCTCAATCTGCTGCGACCGACCGACGGCACGGTGCGCGTGTTTGGACTCGATCCGCAGAAGGATGAAGTAGCCGTGAAGTCACGCCTCGCCTACGTACCGGACTCGGTCGCGTTCTATCCGTGGATGACCGTGCGCGAGACGCTGGAATATCTGGCGTCCTTCCGCGCGCATTGGAACCGCGATCTCGAAGCTGACTTGCTCAGACGCTTCCAACTCGATCCCACCAAAAAAACCAGCGCACTCTCGAAGGGCCAGCGCACGCAGCTTGCGCTCATCGGAGCCATCGCGCCCGAGCCGGAGTTGCTGCTGCTCGACGAGCCGACCTCGGGACTCGACCCGATTGTGCGGCGTGAATTCATCGAGACGGTCATCGGCGCGTATCAATCGGGTGACCCGGAGAAGCGCACGGTGTTTGTCTCCACGCACCTCATCTCCGAGTTCGAGGGGCTGATTGACGAGTTCACCATCATCGAGGAAGGGCGCGAGCTGCTGACGATGGACGCAGAAGCCGCGCGCGCACGGTTCCGAAAAATCCGGGCGCGCTTCGCCGACACGCCGCCGCCGCTCGATCTGGCCGGCGCGCTGCAAGTCCGGCAGTCGGGCCGTGAACTGGAAATCCTGGCCAACGGCGCGAGCGAGAAACTGCTCGCCACGCTCGAAGCCGCGCACGCCGAAGACGTGCGCTGCGAATCGCTCTCGCTGGAGGAGATTTTCGTGGCGTCAAAAACTCTGGTGAAGGCAAAAGCATGAACGCGCTCATTCGCAAGGAAGTGCGGCTGCTGCTGCCGAGCTTTGCGGCGGCGTTGCTGCTCAGTCTCGGCGTGTGGCTCATGCCTACTCGTTCTGAATTGGTCTCCGAGTGGCGCACCTTTGTCACCGTCTTCCCGTTTCTGCTCTGTCCGGCAATGGTGGTTATGATGGCGCTCGATTCCTTCGGGCGGGAAATCAGCGGCAGCACGCTCTCTCACCTCCTGGCCCAGCCCATCCCGCGCGCCACCATTTGGCGAACGAAGGTTCTGCTGCTGGCGGGGGCGCTTCTCGTTGTGCTCACCGTCTGGGCTGTCTCTTTCCAGCTTCATTTCCAAGATAAACTGGCCGTGCCGGAATTGGGCGAACTCAAGGACTGGTTCCTTCTCACGCCCGCTCTCTTCGCACTCGTCGCGTTCACAGGCGGACTTTGGACGGTGCTGCTCTTGCGTCAGGTGACGGCGGCGTTTTGGTCCACGCTGATTGCGCCGGCGGCGATTCTCCTGCTGGTGATGAACGTGACCGAACAGCATCCGGCGTTGTTTCGTGTCACGCTGATCCCCGCGCTGATCCTTTACAGCGCGGCCGGATTTTTCTTCGCGCGCCGGCTGTTCCTGCGGGCGCAGGATTTGCAACCGGGTGGTGGAGAAATAGCCCTGCCCCGCTGGCGCGCATGGAACTGGCATTTCGCGAGCGCGGGCGAGAAGCGGCGCTGGCGTCCGCGCGCGGCGTTGTGGCGGAAGGAGCTGCAACTGCATCAATCACAGTTCGTGCTGGCTGGCGTGCTGTTGCTGCTGCATCTCGGCGTGCTGGCCACGCGGCCGTTGGTGAATGAGACGGGTTCGCCCGCGCTGCATTTCGTGCTGCACGCCTTCTGGGTGCTGTGGCTGTTCATGGCCTTGCTGATCGGCTGCGCCGCAGTGGCGGAGGAGCGCAAGCTGGGCACGCTGGAGGGGCAGCTCTGCTTGCCCGCGACACGCCGCTGGCAATTCCTCCTCAAATTCCTCAGTGCGCTGTTGTTGTCGGTGGCGTTCGGCGCGGTGGTCCCGGTGCTGTTGGAAGGGAAGAGGATTTTGCCCAACTTCGATCACCAGTTCGAGGAGTTTGCCGTCAACTATGCCAACGGATATTATCACCCGATCGAGCGGGAGCTCGCAGAATTCCTTCGCGTCACGCTGCCTTTCCTCACGCTGGCGGGAATCGCCACACTCATCGGCACGATGGCCTTCTACGCCTCGACGCTCGCCCGCAACACGCTTCAATCGCTCGCTCCGGCGGTGCTGGGCTTGCTGGCCGTGTTGCTGGCCTGGAAAGCCGCCGCGAACACGGACGAACTTTTCGGCGTGGCGCTTTGGCGCGGGCCGCTGGCGCATTTGCTCGGTGTGCCGGTGTTTGCGATGGTGTTCGCGGCCCTGATGTATTGGAACTTCAAGCGCGTGCTCATTGGCTGGCCGGTGTGGCGGCGCAACGTGCTGGTGCTCGTCGGCGCGCTGGCCTTCGTCACCACGGCCTCGGCGGCGTTGTATCACCGCGCGTGGGAATACCTCGGCCCGCTGGAACCGGCGCACGGTCCGCCGGTGCTCGCCATCAGCCCGCGCGTGAACCTGCGTCTGGAGGGCTGGAGGCCGATGGTGGAACTGCCGGACGGCCGTCGGTGGACGAGCTACAGCGGATATTGGGAAGGGCGCGGCATGATCACGCCGCGCGGCGGAGGTTTCCTCGACGGCACGAATTGGGTGAAAGTGGCCGCCACGCATCGCGATCTGATCGGGCTGCGCACGGATGGCAGCCTGTGGGTCTCGGCGGAGCCGGAGCCATTTCCCGCTACGCTGCGCAGCCCGCTCGCCAGCACCCGCATGGTGCGCGTCGGCACAGAGAACGACTGGACCGATCTTGTCACGCACCAGTTCCAGACCGCCACCATGTTGAAGGCCGACGGCACGCTCTGGGAACTGGGCACGAACCGCTGGTCCACCAACCAGCCATATCCCGGCTTGCGTGCCTACACGCCAAAACGCCTCGGAGTCGATTCGGACTGGACGTCGCTTTCCGTGCAGGGCGGACGGATCATCCTGCATCAACGTGACGGCCAGTTCTGGGTGGCCCCCAAGTATTCGACCGTGGACACGAACACGCGGGTGCTGCACGGCGGGCTGACTTTGTATCGCGCGCCGGACTTGAACTTGGACCAGCCGCTCGCTTTCCACGCCGCGTGGCGGCGCGGCTCGGCGCAAGTGGGCGTATTGTCCGACGGAACTTTCCGCGTGGTCGGCGGCTGGGGCCAGGTGGCCGGAACGAAAAAGTTTGGGCCGCAGAAACGCGACGTGCTCATCGGCATGGAAACAAACTGGCTCGCCGTGGCCGGCAGTTACAACAACATCGCCGTGACGCTCAGAGCCGACGGCACGCTCTGGCAATGGGAATTTCCCGACGATCCCGCTCTTCACCCAGAGACCGCCCGCGCCACGCAACTGGGCACGCACTCGGACTGGATTGCCGTGGGCACCGGATGGGGCGGCATGTTTGCCCTCGCCCGCGATGGCAGCCTGTGGCTGTGGCGACTGCCCAGAGTCCAACAGGATCGTTCCATCTACTCGCTGCTTGGGACTTCGCGGCGGCCGGAACGGATGGGGAACATTTTCGAGACGCCGTTACGCTGACGGGCCGGGGTTCAACATCGTCCAGACGCGTAGTGCTTCCGTCGCGCTCCAGGCTTGGGCGTCGCAGCCGCGCGGGGTGTGCGGGGCGTCGCCGTCGAGGACTTCGGGGATGTGTCCGGCGCAGGCGACGTGCATCAGGCCGGCCATGCTGCGCAGATAGGCGCGGGCGGCGTTCACCGCCGCCGGGTCGGAATCCCAGGCGCGCACCATTGCTTCACAAAACGATGGGAAGGTCCACGCCCAGGCGGTGCCGTTGTGGTAGGCCGGTTTGCGACGCGTGTCTTCGTCACCTTCGTAGCGGCCCCAGTAGGGATTTGCCGGATCGTTCAACAGCCCGCCGTGATTGCCGTAAATGGCCAGCGGCGGCGTGACCGGCAGCGGCGCGAGCGAGCGGAGCGCGCCGGGGATGACGAGTTGACGCTGCACGTTGGCTACACAGCGTCGCGCGCGTTCGCCCGTCACCAAACCCAGGCTGATCGGGAAAAGGCAGTTGCTGCGCAGGGCGTTGTCGCGCGTGGCGGCGCGGGCGGATTGATCGGTCCGGGCCAGCAGCACGTCGGCGAACCAGCCGCGTTCCTCGATCCAGAAGAGTTCGTGCAGTGAGGCCTCGGCTTGCGCGGCGAGTTCATTCCACGGTTTCGTTTCCGGCGCGGCCCCAAGTTGATGGAGTTGTTTGAGGAGGCGAATCCACAGCGCCTGAATCTCGATGGGGTAGCCCGTGCGCGGCGTGCCGGCGGGGTAGTTGGTGTCCATCCAGGTGAAGTGGCTGGGACTCCAGATCAACCCGGACGCTACATCCATGTGGATGCCGTTGGGCGTGCCGCGCATGTAGTGGATCGCGATGGAACGCAACACGCCGGCGATGGTGCGACCTCCGACATCGGTGCGATAAAACTCGGAGTGCTGGGACTTGCCGTCCGCAGCCACGAGGTCTTCGCAGGCGACACCGAACCAGAGCGGCGCGTCGGTCGTGTCGCGGTTGGAGGCGTTGTCACCGTGGATGGTGTTGGGCAGCGTGCCGTTCTCCTCGAACCGCGCGAAGGTCACGAGCAGATCGCGCACGTCGTCGGTCATCCCCGCCGCGATCAGGCCGCGCGCGCAGATGAGCGAGTCGCGGCCCCAGTCGAGGAACCACGGGTAGCCCGCAATGACAGTCTTGCCTGCGCCGCGCCGCACCACGAAGGCTTTGACCGCGCGACGGAGCGCGAGCGCGAAGGGGTCGTCGGTGGTCGCCGGGCTTTCGAGCGCGAAGGCGCAGGGCACTTCTGGATCGGTCGCGCCCGGCAGTTCGGCGGTGAGTACCAGCGTGGCATTTTCGCCGCGCTCGAGTGGCAACTCAAACCAGCCGGGGCTGTAGGCATCGCCCGAGCCCGTCTGTCCGCGCGTGGCTTCGACGGGATGAGGAATGTTCACGCACCATTCCGGTTCGGGATGGTAGCGGCCGTGATCGGCGAGGACGCGGAGCTGGCGGTCGGGCGCGGGGGTGAACACGAAGCCTTCCAATTCGGTGGCAGGCGACGGGACGGGACTGGGAGCGATTGGGGATTGAGGATTGAGGATTGAGGATTGGGGATTGGGGACGGTCGCTTTGAGGTTCGTTTCCGCTTTCCGCATTTCACTTTCCGCTTTTTCGAGAGTCTCGTTATCTCGACTGCTACGGAGGAGATGAACATTGCTCGCGAAATGCAATTCAGAGCCGTCATTGCGCTGGGTTTCGCAGTGGAAATTTCGGTCCTCGATATCGACGCGCACGGTCAGGCTGACGCGGGCCTCGGGTGGGAGATCAGAGCCAAAGGGCACGGAGCGCGCGGGGCGATGGAAGCGCAGCACGGTGGTGTTCTGGAGCGGCACCATGTCGGCGGTCACTTCTATTTCCACGGTGCGGCCATTGCCCGCGCCGGCCAGGAAGGTCCAGCGCGCCGGCGGGCCGGCCTCGAAGGCGATAAGATTTTCGAGGTTCAACGGCGTGACGAAACCATCCGCCACCAGCCAGAGCCGGGCGCGCTTGGCGAAGACGTGCCGGTCCACGGGCAGATCGGCATGGAGGTTCGCGCCGAGCAGGCAGTCGTACTTGGAAGTGATGTTGCCAAAATCCACGCAGAGCCGGGCCATGCCGCCGCGCCCGTTGGTGAGCAGGACCGTCTTGGAGTGCGGTGACTTGTCACCGCTTTTTTCCGGCGGAACTTGTCCCGCCGGCATCGGTGACAAGTCACCGCACTCCAAATAGCGCAAGGTCGCTTCCACGTGTTGGTCGGCTTCGGCATAGCGGGCGAGTTGCAGCGTGGCGTCGAACGCACTCTCCACCGGACGCGGGGCAAAGCAGGCGATGTGGCCGGTGCCGACTTCAATCGACTTAACGTGTTCCACCAACGCACCGGGCACGGCGAGCGTGGCGCGAAACGGGGCCGCGTCGTGGACCAGCAGCCAGTGACCGGCGGGCACGAGCGTGACCCGGCGGCGGTCCGGAAGTTCCCAGCGCACCACTTGCGGGAAACGCGGTTGCTCCTGAGCGTGCGTCAGGGCAGCTAGCAAATCCGCGCGCGTCCGGGCGCGATCCAGGTGGGCCAGCGCGCCGAGAAATTCCTGCGGGTGGCAATGCACCCGGTCGGCCAGCGCGCGCCAGTCGAACGGGCCGATGTCTTCCGCCGGCAGAAGCTGGGCCAGCGCGCAGACCGCCCAAGCCGCTTGGGCGCGGGCGCGGCGGTATTGCATTCCGGGGAGCGCCGTCGTCGCGGTCGGGGTCGCGAACTCTTCCTTGAGCGCCAGACAGAGCGCGGCGGTGGGCGGGATGTGTCCTTCAATCCGGCCGTCGCGGTTGCGATGCATGGCGGGCAGTTTCTGCCCCAGCAAATCGTGGAGCATGGCCAACTGGAACGTGGTTGCATCCGCGCCGTCGGATAGGAACAGCGTCGGATCGAACCGCGCGATCTGGGCGCGCTCCGTGTCGTTGTTGACGATGACCAGCACCCGATGCAGGCCGTCGGCGGATTCGCGGCGCAGGGCGAAAACCGGCGAGTCGGGCACGGTGACGCGGGTGAGTTTGGCACCGTCGAAGAAACACGGATGCGAGCCGAGCAGGGCGTTCAACCTCGCCAGTTCGGGCACAATGTTCGGCTCACTGCCCCAGGCGAGGGCGCGGCTGCTGTGGACGTTGATCTTTTCCGCCGCGAGCCATTCCACACCACAGGTGAATCCAAAACCGCCGCTCACGCTGGTCAGGGCGCAGAGCCGGTTGCGCAGCAGCGACCAGGCGCGACCACGCGCGGCGAGGCGGGAGTTGTCGTGCGTCTCGCTGTAGTGGATGTAAAGGCCGAGGCGTGCGCTCTGGCGCAGCGCGTATTCGAGGTAGCTGGAAATTTCGATGCCGGAATGATTTTGGAACAGCTCGGAGTAGGCCCACTGCATCGCGCCGTCGGTGAGCAGCGCCTCGGTCGCCTCCCATGAGCCGCCCAGACCTTCGAGCAGGAAAACCGCGTCGGGAAATTCTTCGAGCACGCGGGCCGTGATGTAACGCCACGCCGGCAACGGCACCTTGTAGCCGGCATCGCAGCGGAAGCCGTCCACGCCGCGCCGGCACCAGACGAGGAAAATTTCCGCCAGCTCGGCCCAGAGCGCGACACTGCGATGATCGAGTTCGGCGAGGTCTTCCCAGATGTTGCCCCAGGCGCCAGGGCTGACGAAGTTGCCCTGCTCATCGCGCACATACCATTCGGGATGAATCTCCTGCAGGCGCGCGCCCCAGCCGGTGTGGTTGATGACGATGTCGATGAAGACACGCCCGCCGAGCGCGTGCGTGGCGTGGGTCAGCTCGCGGAATTGATCGAGTCCCGTGGTGCGGTGGTCGAACTCGACGAGCGCGGGATCAATCGCGGTCAAATCTTGCGAGGCATAAGGAGAACCGAAGCGGCCAAAACGCGCGAAGGTCGTGGGCGTGGGATTGACCGGAAGCAGATGCAGGATGCGGCAGCCCAACGTGTCGATGATGAAGGGGAGTTCCTTGATCAGATCGCGCAGCTTGCCCGACGAGGGGATGACTGAATAGCCCTTCGCATCCAGCTTGGCGAGGCGCGCATCCAGATCCGGGTTCGCAGTGGTCTGCGCGTGTTTGCTTTCGCCGAACATGCGCGGGAAGGCGCAGTAGATGGTGTTGGCGGTGCGGTATTGATCGGCGTGGACGGAGACGCCCGCATCCGTGCCCTCGGGCCAGTATTGGCGGCCCTCGGGATCGACGGCGTAAGCCTTGGCGCGGAAGAAGCCGGTCTCGGTGAGGGTGAGTTCACGCGACCATTCGTGGCCGGCGCGTTCGAGCGGCACGTCGTGCCACGCTGCATTGGCCAGGCCGGGCCGGCGCGGGTAGGCGGCGATGATTTCCTGACGGAGCAACTGGCCGCGCCCGATATTGGTGCGCAGCAGCACGCGCCAGCCGGGGGGCAGCGCCGAACCGTCGGCGGTGCGAAGCGTGAACCGGACGCGATCCCCGACGAAGCGCAGCACGCGTTCGCCCGTCGCCGGTGTCATGATGAGTGGTGCCATGCGTTTCTGAAGCCGGGCAAAAAATTCACGATAGCCGGATCGAAAGCAACGCTTCTGTCAGGGCGGGGAGTTGAAATAGTTTCATGCGGTTCCTGTCGAAGGCGAAACCATTGGTAGGGCGCAGCGCAATTCAATTTGCTTTGGAAGCATGGGAGCGCCGTCACGCCGCTGCTTTATCCTCCGATGCCGCTGTAGGCTTGTGCGATTATCGTCTTCGCCACTTCCAAGTCCTCGATCTTTTCCAAAGTCAGTTCTAAATCACCGGTTCCGTAATGGCCGATTTCCGAGACGTCGCGTGCGATGGGCGGCAACGGAGATACGGTCTTCGGGTTGATTTTTAGATATAGCAGGATGTCTGACTTCCTCACCTCCATGCACACGATGTTCTGGGAGATTTTGTAAGCGACGTACAGCTTCTTTGGAACTTCCAGAAACGACTGGTCCAGCCCCATGATGAATTCCTGAACCGACTGGGCAATGTTGCGAATCGCCGGAGTCACGCCTTCCAGATGTTCCTCAAAAGAGTAGCTGCCCGTGGCGCGCGTCAAGGCGGCTTTTTTTCCGGCCGCCACCATGACGGGATTTTTGGAAGCTGTCTCGGAGTTGTCGGAGGTTCCAACCGTTTTGCGAAAGACCTCTTCCAAATACAGGGAGCCGTTCTTAAACAAGCGATACTGCCAAAGCTCAATATTCGCCCCCATCACTTGAACAGCATGCACATCGTATTTCTTGTAATTTGGTGCGATGCAGATGACGCGAACGTCTGACCAATCAACCTGAACCTTGTCGCCAAGTGCTTTGCGAGCCGCGATTTCAAAGTCTCCCCGGTGGTCATGAATCCAATGCAGGTAAAACAAACTCTGATTGATCAACTCTGAGGATTCGATCTTCTTGTATTCGATGATGACCGGGTTTGACTCTTCGGAAAGAGCCAGCGTGTCAATTCGTCCGGCGTGTTGCGCTCCAGTGGAAAACTCTGTTGCCACAAGCCGGCAATTGAACAGCGGCTTCAGATTCAGTTCTACAAGTGTCTGAAGCTCTTTCTCATTGGCAAAATTGGTTTGTTCCACCGGCGAGAGGTTGCGCTCTTTGATTGAGAATAGGGGCATACTTCAGGCGAGTCTGGCAGCCTGCTTCAAACCGTCAAGCGGGCCGCATTTGAGTTGCCAGAATTTTTAATTCACCAGCCGGTACCAGTTGTCGCGCTGGTGCGGCTCATGGCCGAGGTCGGTGATGACGCGCTTCATGTCGTCCGTGCCCATGCGGAAGGTGGTGCCGGCGGCGCTGACAACATTCTCCTCGATCATGATGCTGCCGAGATCATTCGCGCCATACTTGAGCGCGATCTGGCCGATGTCGGGGCCTTGCGTGACCCACGAGCTTTGCACGCTGGGAATGTTGTCGAGGTAGATGCGACCCAGCGCCTGGGTGCGGAGGTATTCATGCGCGCCGACGGTCGGAGCTTTGAGCACGGCGTTGTCGGGTTGGAAGGTCCAGCAGATGAAGGCGGTGAATGCGCCGCCGCTGAGCGCGCCGGTTTCGAGGGCGTGGGCGTAGGCGGCGGCTTGTTCGATGGGCGTGTTGATTTCTGAGGACGTGTTTGGGTTGGACCACCCCTCACCCCGGCCCTCTCCCCGTTGAGGGGAGAGGGAG
>JAYVWQ010000515.1:0-7777 GCA_043785945.1 Akkermansia sp. | reverse complement strand
GATGACGCAGGAACGATTTTGTTTTCAGCAGAAAGTAATTTGATGGTCGGAATTGGATCGAATTTTCCGGGTATTGATTAAATCAGCGGTTCCCTAGCTCCGTTCGGGTAGCAGATGCTGCGGAGGTGACGCATCTCATTCTTGCTCATGGCGTCAGCCGCGCCCCCTCCCTACCCTTCGCGCGGATGAGTGACTTTGATTTTCGCTTCGGCGGCCTGGGCCGGTTGTTCGGCGTGGAGGGACTGGCCCGCTTGCGCAGCGCGCACGTCTGCGTCGTGGGCATCGGCGGCGTCGGCTCGTGGACCGTCGAGGCACTGGCGCGATCCGGCATCGGGGCCATCACGATGGTCGATCTGGACGAAGTGTGCGTGAGCAACGTGAACCGGCAGTTGCATGCCCTGAACAGCGAGGTGGGCCGGGCCAAGGCCGAGGTCATGGCCGCGCGCATTCGCGAGATCAATCCCGAGTGTGAAGTGCGAGTCGCGCTGGAATTTTTCACCGCCGAAAACGCCGGGAGCCTGCTGGCCCCGCGCTACGACTTCGTCGTGGACGCCATCGACAGCATGACCAACAAGTGCCTGCTCATCGCGCGCTGCCATGCGGGAGGCCTCCCTGTCATCACCTGCGGCGGCGCGGGTGGACGGCGCGACCCGACGCAGATTCGCGTCACTGATCTGGGGCGCACTTCGCATGACCGGCTGCTCTGCAAGGTGCGGGAAATTCTGCGCAAGCAATACGGCTTCCCCCACGGCGGCCATCCCTTTGGCGTCCCGGCCGTGTTCTCCTCCGAGTCGCCGACCTTTCCCGGCGAGGACGGCACGGTCTGCGCGCAGCGCAAAGACGCCGCCGATGGCGCGCGCAAATTGAACTGCGATTCCGGCTACGGCACGGCCAGCTTCGTCACCGGCACCTTCGGCTTCGCGGCGGCGGGTCATGTCGTGGAACGGATCGCGGCGGGCCAACTCACCCCGATTGTTTGAATTGATTCAACCGTGGAACAAGCGCTGGAAGTTCTCTTCCACCTGGCCGGCAAATTCTGCCGAAGCCAACCCACGCTCGCGCGCCATGAATTCATAAACCGCTGCGAGGTTGGCCGGATGATTGATGGGCCGACCATCGGGAGTCTGAAGCGGAAAGCGGTTCTCTGACTCCGGCAGCATCTGATCCGGCGCATCGGTCTCGATGAGCAGCCGATCCAGCGGTACGGCGGCGAAGGCTTCGCGCTGCCGCGCCTTGCGCTGGTGCATGAAGTAGCCGGGGAAGGAAAAATACGCGCCGAGTTTGACCAACGGCTCCACCATTTCCCGGGAGCCACCGTAGGAATGCAGCAGGAAGCCGCGCGCGGGTCGTGGGTTCTCGCACAGCAGTTCCAACATCCGCCCCCAGGCCTGCAAGCAGTGGATGCTCGCGGCGACGTTGCGCTCGGCGGCGAGGCGCAGTTGCCAGATGAACGCTTCCTCCTGTCCGTCATAGGGCAAACCGGGCTTCCAACGGTCCAGTCCGATTTCGCCGACGGCGGAGGGCGTGGCCTCGAGAAAGGAAACAAGCGTGCGCTGCCAGTCCGGCGAGCGCTCGTGCAGATGCCAAGGGTGATAGCCGAAGGAAGGTAGCACTTGCGGGAATTGCCCGGCCAGTTGTTGGACGAGCGGCCAGTTCTCCTCGCAGGCGCCGTTCACCACCATGCGCACGACGCCTACGGAGGCCGCTTCGGCAACGATGCGGACGTGATCGGTGAACCGCTCGTCCTGCAAATGATTATGCGCGTCGTAGAGGCGCATGATTCACCGCCCCTTCGTCTTCTGCTCCGCGGCGAAGCGCCAAATCTTCTCTTCGAGGCGCGCAATGGTGCGCTGACGGTTCTCCGCGAGCTGAGGGAGAATGGTGAGTTGCGCCAGCACACCCTTCAAACTGGCCGCGATCTCTTCCGGCGAATGGCCGCTGTATAAATCACAGAGCAATCCGCCCACGGCTTTCAAACTCACCGCATCCGAGTCGCACTGGAAATAACACCGGCCCTCGCGCGCTTCCGCCACAAACCACACGCGCACCAGACAGCCCTCCACGCGATGCGCCTCGACCCGCAGTGTAGGAGACATCGACGGACGACGGCGCGCTTCCTCGACCAGACGCGCCAGGCGTTGCTGGCTGTCGCCGATCTGCAACAGCGGCGCGAGCCGTCGCTGCTGATATTCCAGCAGAGTCGGAGTCATGTGGGCGATGGAACCAGTCATTGCTGTTGAACTGTCAGATGCGATTCCGCCCCGTTCACGATGGCTTGGAAAACTGTTCCGCCAGGGCGATGGCTTTGAGCATCGCCTTGGCCTTGTTCACCGTCTCCTCATACTCGGCCTCGGGTGTGGAGTCGTTGACCCAGCCCCCGCCGGCCTGCACATGGGCCAGCCCATCCTTGATCAGCGCGGTGCGGATGGTGATGCAGCAGTCGAGGTTGCCATTGAAGGAGAAGTAGCCCACGCAGCCGCCGTATGGCCCGCGCGTCGTCTGCTCCAGTTCGGAAATGATCTGCATGGCGCGGACCTTGGGCGCGCCGCTCAACGTCCCAGCCGGAAACGTCGCGCGCATCAAATCATAGGGCGTCTTGGCTGCGGACAACGTGCCTTCGACCTGCGAGACGATGTGCATCACATGGCTGTAACGCTCGATGCTCATCAGGTCTTTCACCTGCACAGAGCCGAAGTCGCAGACGCGGCCCAAGTCGTTGCGCGCCAGATCGACGAGCATGACGTGCTCGGCGCGCTCCTTGGGATCGGCGAGCAAATCTTTTTCCAGCGCCAAGTCTTCATCGTGGGTCAGCCCGCGACGGCGCGTGCCGGCGATGGGACGAATCTCCACGCGATGATCCTCGCAGCGCACATGAATTTCCGGGGACGCCCCGACGAGCGCGAAGCCCTCCAACTCCAGCAGGAACATGTAGGGCGAGGGATTGATGGAACGCGCGGCGCGATAGATGTCGAGCGGCGCGGCCTGGACCGGCGTGGAGAAACGCTGCGAGCCGACGACCTGAATGATGTCCCCGGCCACGATGTATTCCTTGGCCTTAAGCACGTTGGCGAAAAACTTATCCCTGGCCACGTTGGAAGTGAAAGGCAGATGCGGCACCTCCGGCGGCACCGTCACGGACGCCGCTTCCATGGGCTGTTCGAGCAGCGCCACGAGTCGCTCAATTTCTGCGACCGCATCTTCGTAGGCATCCGGCGGAGTGACTCCATTTTCGATGATGGCGTTGACCAGCACGGTGATGGTCTGGGCCACGCGGTCAAAGATGAGCAGTTCATCCGCGATGAGAAAATACATGGTGGGCGTGCCCAAATCATCCTGCGGCGGACGCGGGACAATCGGCTCCACATCGTGGATGAATTCGTAGCCAAGAAAGCCAACCGCGCCGCCAGTGAAGCGCGGCAGACCGGGCAGAGTCACGGCACGAAAGCGTTGCAGCACGCGCTCGACGACTTCCAATCCGTCGCGCACGCCGATCGCCCCGAGTTCACCCGGCTTCGCCACCACGGTGAAATGTTCCACCACCTTGCCGTTTTGGATTACTTCGATGCGCGAGCCAGCCTGCCGGATGATGGCGCGCGGGTTGCAACCCACGAACGAGTAGCGGCCCAGATGCTCGCCGCCCTCGACCGACTCAAAGAGGAACGATTCACCCTGGCCCCGAATTTTTTTGTAAGCCGAGAGCGGCGTTTCAAAATCCGCCAGCAGGCGGCGCGTGACGGGGATGAGGTTCCCCTGCTCGGCCAGCTTCAAAAACTCCGGTTGGGTCGGCGAGTACATGCTTATGATAAATTTGCCACGGATGAAACCAAACCAGACGACTTACTTCTTCCCGTAAATTTGTTCCGGGGTTTCCAGTTGCGGTTCGGTGGTCTTGAAATTGGCCCCGTCCGTCTCCACCGACCGGAAGAAGCAGGACTGATAGCCCTCGTGACAGGCCGCGCCGATTTGCTCGACCTGGATGAGGAGCGTGTCGCCGTCGCAATCAAAAGCGACGTCCTTCACCTGCTGGATGTGTCCGCTGGACTCGCCCTTCATCCAGAACTGCTGGCGGGAGCGGCTCCAAAAATGCGTCTTGCCCGTGGCGAGCGTGGACTCCAGCGAGGCGCGGTTCATCCACGCCATCATCAGCACGCGCCCGGTGGACTGCTCCTGCACGATGGCCGGGATGAGTCCCTCGGCATTGAACTTCAGCTTCTCGTAAAAACTCATGCGTCGCGATATTAGGCGGCAAGGGCCTGATTGCAAGAAACGGGAAGCGCGGCGAGGTGGTCAGGCTTTCCGCCCAGGTCGTTTGGCCGCGGGCCGCAAACAATTTGACCGGCTGCGTCTTCATGTCGATAAATCCGGGCATGGAATCATCCGCCACGACTCCGGCCGCGCCGCCGGTCTGCTATCCGACCGCTGCCGCGCCGGGCGTGCCCCCACCTTTCCGGTCGGAGCCGCCGCCGCCCGCGCCGAAATCCAAGTGGAAGCAAATCCTTGGCCCCCTCGGTGTGGCCGGGATTCTCGGCCTGAAGTTCTTCGGCAAAATCAAACTCCTGATCCTCCCGTTGCTGAAGTTCTTTCCGGTGGTCCTCAAGACGGGCGGCTCGATGGTGCTGATGATCTGGGTCTATACCATGATGTACGGCTGGTGGTTTGCGCTGGGGTTTGTGCTGCTGCTGCTGGTCCACGAGTGCGGTCATTTAATCGCGGCGCGGCGGGTCGGACTGCCGGTGAGCGCGCCGAGGTTTATTCCTTTCATGGGCGCGTTCATCGCACTGAAGGAAGCGCCGAAGAACGCGTGGATCGAGGCGCAGGTCGGCATCGGCGGGCCGCTCCTCGGCACGGCGGGCGCGGTCTTATGTTACCTCGCCTTTGTCATCACGGGCGTGCCCATCTTTAAGGGACTCGCCTACACCGGCTTCTTCCTCAACCTCTTCAACCTCGCGCCCATCGGCTTCCTTGATGGCGGGCGCATCGTCACCGCGCTCTCGCCGTGGCTGTGGCTGGTGGGCACGGTCATCGTGGGCGCGATGCTCTTCTTCCATTTCAATTTCATCCTCCTGCTCATCCTCATCATGTCCGTGCCGCGGCTCTTCTCGCTCTTCCGCAAGCGGACGGAGGAGGAACATCGCTTCTATGAAGTCACGCCCCGTCAGCGCGCCATCATGGGCTTCCTGTATTTCGGACTGGCCGCCGGTCTCGCCCTCGGCATGAAGGTGCTGCTCGATTCTGAACCGCCCCGGTAATTTTTTATGAACGTGAAAATGATCCTCGTCCTGTTCTGCGCACTGTTGCTGCCCGTCGCCGTTCCGGCGGCTGGGTTGAAGTGGCTCACCGATTACAACACTGCGCTCGCGCAAGCCAAGTCCGGGAACAAAGTCATGCTCATCGACTTCACCGGCTCGGACTGGTGCGGCTGGTGCATCAAGCTCAAGGGGGAAGTCTTCGACACGCCGGAGTTTGCGGCCTTCGCGCGCGAGAATCTGGTTCTGCTCGAAGTGGATTTCCCGCGCCGCAAAACACTTTCCGCCGCGCAGCAGCGGGCCAACGCCGCCTTGCAGGCCCGCTTTCAGCCGGAAGGTTTCCCCACCCTCTATCTCGTGAATGGCGAGGGGCGCACCCTGTCCGAGCTGGGCTATGTGGCTGGCGGCCCCGGCGCTTTCATCAGTGCCATGAAACAAGCCGCGCCGGTGAAGTGGCGCCCGCCGGGCGCTGCCGCCCTTCCCCAGGCAGAAGTCAAAATACCCGCCCCACCGCCGGTCGCGCCCGCCCCCCGCCGCCCCGATCGGTAGCTCCCCATCACTTCTTCGGCAAAAAGGTGAAGGCCACCGCCGCGACGATGCAGCCAAAGGCCGCGAGATGGTTCCACTGCAACTTCTCTTTCAGATAAAAACCGGCGAACGCGCTGAAAACGACCAGCGTGATGACCTCCTGCATGATCTTCAATTCTGTGGCGGTGAAGTTGTTGTTCCCCCAGCGATTGGCCGGGATCATCAGGCAATACTCGAAGAAGGCGATGCCCCAGCTCGCCAGAATGACGAGCCAGATGGGCTGACTCTTGAACTTGAGATGCCCATACCAAGCGAACGTCATGAACACGTTTGACAGCGTGAGCAGCAGGATGGGCGTGAGCCGGGATTGGGTGAGGGTGGTCATAAAATTGTCAGTCATCGGAGGTCAGAGGTCGGTGCTGCTCCGGTGGAACAAAGCCGACTAAACCAGCCGTACCGGAATATTCCGGCCCGCGAGGAACTGCTTCACGTCTCCCACCGTGTAGGTGCCGAAGTGAAAGATGCTCGCGGCCAGCACCGCGTCCGCGCGGCCTTCTTCCAGCACATCGGCCATGTGCGCGAGACTCCCGGCCCCGCCGCTCGCCACCACGGGCACGCCCACCGATTCGCTGACGCGACGTGTAATCACGAGATCAAAGCCGGCCTTCGTGCCATCAGCGTCGATGCTGTTCAACACCACTTCGCCCGCGCCCAGGGCCACGGCGCGCCTGGCCCATTCGACGGCTTCCAGTCCGGTCGGCTTGCGGCCACCGTGCGAGAACACTTCCCAGCGATCCGGGGCCACGCGCTTGCAGTCGATGGAAACAACAATGCACTGGCTGCCAAATTTTTCCGCGCCCGCCCGGATCAAGTCCGGCGTGGCGAGAGCGGAGGAATTGATGCTCACCTTGTCCGCACCGGCGCGAAGCATCTGGTGCATGTCCTCCACGGCGCGAATGCCGCCGCCCACCGTCAGAGGCATGAAGCACTGGTCGGCGGTGCGCTCGATCACGTCGATGATGCTGGCCCGGCCATGCGCGCTGGCCGTGATGTCGAAGAAGACCATCTCGTCCGCGCCCTGCTCGTTGTAGCGCACGGCCAGGTCCACGGGATCGCCGACGTTGCGCAGTTCGCCGGCCTCGGCGCGGCCGAACTGCACGCCGCGCGTGACCTGGCCGCCGTGAACGTCCAGACAGGGAATGACTCGTTTTGCAAGCATGGCTCTAAACAACAAATCCCTCCCGCATTGGCGAGAGGGATTTTGCGGAGGAGATTAATTCTACGAACGACCGAAAGCCGGCAACGATCAGTGTTTCTTCTTCGACTTGGCGGCCGGCGCTTCGTCCGACTTGTCCATGACCCACGCCACGAGCACCGGGCCGAAGCACAGCAACAGTCCGACCGGCATCGCGTAAAGGCCCCACCAATTCATGTCCATATCCATAGTGCGCGTGAATCTGCCGGGCGGAGGATGAAAGTAAAGTCGATTCAATGACGGATCGCCACGAAACAGCGCGCGGCTCTCCAGGGCCGAAGCGGCCCGGCCCGCGCGCTGCGGCTCAGGAAAGCCGCGCTCCTCTCCCGGGCAAAATTCGTTTGAAATGTCCTGGACCGCGCCGCAGATTCGCCGCGATGCAAAGTGTTTTTACCGGTCCCATTTACGTCGTCCGTGACAACATCGACACGGATCAGATCATCCCCGCGCAATACCTGAACCTCGTCCCGACCATGCCGGACGAATACGAAAAGCTCGGCAGCTTTGCCATGTGCGGGCTGCCGGAATCGCTTTACGCCACGCGCTTCGTGAAGGAAGGCCAGCTCGACACGGATTATCCCATTCTTGTCGCGGGCCGGAATTTTGGCTGCGGCAGCTCGCGCGAACACGCGCCCATCGCGCTCGGCTCCGCCAAGTGCCGCATCGTGCTGGCCGAAAGTTTCGCGCGCATTTTTTTCCGCAACTGCGTGGCCACCGGTGAACTCTATCCCTGCGAAGCCACCGAACG
>JAYVWQ010000514.1:0-12718 GCA_043785945.1 Akkermansia sp. | reverse complement strand
GATGACGCAGGAACGATTTTGTTTTCAGCAGAAAGTAATTTGATGGTCGGAATTGGATCGAATTTTCCGGGTATTGATTAAATCAGCGGTTCCCTAGGTGGTGGGTTTTGTCGCGCGGCGGCAAAAACCAGTCCGCGCCGCTTGGCGAGGCGCGACGGCTCGCGGCGCGAGCCGTTCCACCTCCGGGTCGGCTCCGGAGCGCGCCCGTCCCCGGGTGCAGCAACATGGGGAAGCCCGTGGGCGTGGATTTTTCCCACGCGCTTGCAGTCATTTCGCTGCGGTGCCCGAGGACGGGCGCGCTCCGGCAGCGGATTTGCAGACCGCCCCTTACAATCCCACCCGAAGCAGGGAGTGTGTCTCCAGAACTGCACCGAGCATCGCCGGAATGGTGGAGAAGCATTCGGCCAGCAGCGCGTCGCTCTCGATTTCCGACAGATGCAGCGGGCGGGCGGCTCCGGTGAGAAAGCCGCGCATCGTTTGCTCGGCGTAGTGCTGCAAGCCCTGTCGAAGCGGCAGGGAAAACATGGCCAGGCTCAGTCCATAGACCAGCGTGTGCCAGCCGCGCGCCTGACCGTCGGCGAGCGCGGCGAGGTAACGCTGCACCACGCGCTGATCGCGCATGGGACGCAGCTTGCTCAACTGCCGCTGGCCCACCCGGCCACTGGCGAGCGCGAACGGACGCAGCATCGGCTCATGGGCGAGTTGAGTGTCGAGCGCGATCAACTCGCGCACTTCGCCGCGCGAGGCATGGCCATGCGCGGCGATGATGGCGGGCAGTTCCAAGGGTACGAGAATCTGCGCGCGATAGGTGTCAAGAAAACGGCGGAGTGCAGGAACATCGGTGATGCGGGCGAAAGCCAATGGAGCGGGGAGGGCACTAACGGCGGCGAGTTCTTCCGGCGAGCCGAGCTGTTCGAGCAACGGATGTGCGTCGCCCAGCAGTTCGGCGGGCGAGCTTAATACGTTGTTCATGTCCGTGTTCATCTCAGTCTCAAACCAGTCTCAGAAAAATTCCGGGCGCAAGTTAAGCGAAGCTACGGCGGACCGATGGAGCCGCAACGGAATTATTTTCCGCGCCGCTGATAAATGAATTGACGCGTGCCAGCTAAGAGCAAGCGGCTTTCAAGCGCGCCGTCCGCGCGCGACGGGCGAAGGCAAACATCCCCCAGCCCGCCACAAGCAGGGCCGCCAGCGCGTATCCGCTGAACGGACCGAACACCCGCGGCGTAGCCCGCACGAACTCGTGCCCGAAGCGGAACAGCCCGTAGGCGATGAGATACAAATGGAAAAGCTGGCCGGATAGAATCTGCCGCCGTCGCAGCATGAAGAACGCCCCGAGCGCGATCAGATTGAAGATGATTTCCACCGGCACGGCCGGCCAGCGCGCCATGCCTTCCGCATCGTTCATCGTGTACCAGTGGTGTTCACACACCTGGCCGGGGCAGCAGCCGTGCAACAGGCAGCCGAGGCGGCCGAGGATGATTCCGCCCGGCGCGATGAGCGCGAACCAATCCCCGGTGGCGCTGCGGTAGCCGAGAAGTTTCTTGGCCAGTTCCACTGCCCCATAGCCGCCCAGCAGCGCGCCGAGAATCGTCTTGCCCGTGGCCAGACGCCGCCAGCGATCCGGCTGAGGCCAGTCCAGCCAGCCTTCCGCGAGCAGATAAACAATCTTGGCCCCGACAAATCCACCGACCAGCGCCGCCACGTAAATGAACAGCAGTCGCTCATCGCGCCGCGCCACGCGCGACCAGAGGAAGATGCTCAACGCGATCCCCGCAAGCATGAGCCAAGAGTAGGGGGAGAGGTTCACGCAGCTTGGTCACCCGTCTGATGCTTCAGGGGAAAACGTGCGTTCAATACCCGCCCGCCCCCGCCAGCCCCTTCACAATCGCCACGCTGGCCGAGGTGCCCAGCCGCGTCGCGCCGGACTCGATCATGCCGAGCGCGATCTTCGCATCGCGGATGCCGCCCGAGGCTTTCACGCCAAACTTGGGGCCGACGCACTCGCGCAGCAGTTGCACGTCGTGCGTGGTCGCGCCGCTGGTGCTGAAGCCGGTCGAGGTCTTCACGAAGTGAGCGCCGGATTCCACCACCAGTTTGCAGGCGCGGATTTTCTCGTCGCGGGTGAGCAGGCACGTTTCCAGAATCACCTTCACCGTGCGCTCTTCCGCCGCGTCCACCACGTCGCGCAGCTCGCGCAGCACATACGCATCATCGCCATCCTTGAGCCGCCCGATGTTCAGCACCACGTCGATCTCCTGCGCGCCGTCGTCGATGGCCGCCTCGACCTCCAGGCGCTTGGTGTCCGCCGTCATCGCGCCGAGCGGGAAGCCCACCGTGCAGGCCACCTTCACGCCGGAGTCTTCGAGCAGTGCGTAGGCCTGGGCCACGCGCGAGCCGTTCACGCACACGCTCCAAAAGTGATGCTCCAGCGCTTCGCGACAGAGCTGCTCGATGTCCTGGGCCGTGGCGTCCGGCTTGAGCAAGGTGTGGTCGAGGTAGCGGGCCAGTTGGAGGGCGTCGAGCGAATCAATCATGGCCGCTTTCTATCGGGCGGGCGCGGGGTTGTCGAATGGGTTTTACACGCGGAGCGACTGGCGGGTTGAACCGCCCCGGCCTTTGGCGTAGAACTGATCCCATGAACGGCGAAAGCATTCTCGGCGAGTCGGAGCAGTTCGCGCCGCGCAAGATTGTCGGGCGTCCCGCCAGCAAGGCGTCCGGTCTTGTGGCAGCTCGAACAAATCCGGCAGTTCACAGACAAGCACACCAAAGGAAAATGGATTCTTACTAAAAGAGCCTTGCACGAAATCCTGCAGCGCGAAAAGTACTCCTGACTTCTGCTGCTATCGCTTCGCCGCGATGTTTTTCAGCAAGCTCTCTACGCACGCTTCGGCGAAGACCGGATCGTTGATGTTGCAGTCCAATTGCCGCACTTCGATCCCTGGCCGGAGCTTCGCTTTCAAAGTGTCAAACAACGCCGTGTCCGCCCCGGCGTCGTAGAACGGCTGGCCCGCCGCGCTGATCACGCTGATGCCGCGCAAGGGCAACAGCACCGTGACCGGCCCGGTGGAGCCGTTGATCTTCTCCGCCAGAATTTCGCCGAGGCGATGACATTCCTCCGGCGTGGTGCGCATCAGCGTCACCTGCGGATTGTGGTGATAAAACCGGCGGCCGTTGAATTTCGCCGGCACGGTTCCGGGCGGCCCGAAGTTCACCATGTCGAGACAGCCGGGCGTGACGATGGCGGGCACACCCTGCTTTGCCGCCGCTTCGCAGCGTGTGAGACCAGCGCCCAAGACACCGCCCACCAGTTCGTCGGCCCACTCCGTCGTGGTGATGTCGAGCACGCCGGTCACGAGACCGGCTTCAATGAGCGATTCCATCGTGCGCCCGCCGGTGCCCGTGGCGTGGAAGATCAGCACTTCAAAGCCGTTCGCTTCCAAGAGTTTTCGCGCGTGGTTCACGCAGTCCGTGGTGTTGCCGAACTGGCTGGCGACGATGACGGGCTTGTCAGTCGCCGCTGTTGGAACCGGCGCTTCCACCATCCCGCAAATCGCGCCCGCTGCCCGTGTGAGAATCTGCCGCGCGATGCGGTTCAGGCCCGCCACATCGACGATGCTCGGCATCATCACGATGTCCTTCACGCCGACGTACTGCGCGGTGTTGCCGCTAGCCAGAGTTGAGACCATGAGCTTGGGAAAACCAACGGGCAGCGCGCGCATCCCTGCCGTGGCGATGGCCGTGCCGCCACCGCCGCCGAGCGAAATGACGCCGTCGATTTTCTTCTCCGTCAGCAGGCGGGTGAGAATCACCGGTGCCGCTTGCGACATGGCTGCGACACATTCACCACGGTCGCGCCGGATGACGAGGGCCGCGAGATCCACGCCCGCCGCGCGCGCCACTTCCTCGCGCGAAATGTCGGGCCGGACCGTGGGCGCTTCGAGCGTACCCACGTCGATGAGAAGCGTCCTGTGCCCGCGCTGGCGGATGATTTCAGCAACAAACCCGTGCTCTTCGCCTTTGGTGTCGAGCGTGCCCAGGACTGCGATGGTGGCCATGCGCGAGAGTTAGCCGATTCGCGGTTTCGCGCGCAACGATTCTCCCGCCACCGCGTCCGCCAGAATGCGGCGCAGCTCCCCGTGGTCATGCAGTGCCGTGACCAGCCGATGCCCGCCCTCCGCATACTCGTGCAGCGTCACGCCGCTCACGTCGCGCACATGCTCGGCGTGGCTGGGATCGCACCGCGAGTCGCGCGCGAAGTGAAGATGAAATTTTGTGCCGCCAGCCTGCTGCAGAATGGGTTTCAGATCGTGAAACCGCCGGGTGTTGCTGAAATGCAGCTTCCAGATGTAACGCCGCCAGCGATGATCCCCGCAGCGCAGACGGTGCCAGAAGGTGATGAAGGTTTGCGGCGAAATGGCCTGCACTTCATCCGCCCCGAGCAGCGCACCGTAGAGCAGCGCGGCAAAACCACCCAGCGAATAACCCGTGAGCACGATGCGCCGCGCGCCCGCCATCCCGGCTTCTGCGCGGAGGAAGGCCACCGTTTCCTCCACGTTGCTGGTCACGCCGCGCAGCCCTTTGAGAAACCACGCGCGGTCGAGATCGCGCAGGAATAGTTTTTTGGCCGGCAGCTCGTCCGTGATTTTTTTGAAGGAGAAGCCGGGCACCGCGCGCGGGTTCTGCTTCAGCCCGCTGAAGACCACGAGCAGCACATCGCTCGGCGCTGCGTAATCCCGGCGGATGGGATTGCCGTCATCGGGCGGCTTGGCGATTTGAATTTCTGACGCGGCTTGCACGGGGCAAGAGGTAGCAAAGCGCGGCACATTGTCGATGCTTTGCGCCCTCACATTGAAGAGCTTGGTGCCAGCGGGCGGATGCCTTATCAATCACCCATGACCGAGACGGAACAATACATCCTCGACGCGCTGCTGGAACTGGAACGCACCATCGAGGCAATGCCGCGCACCACGCCGAAGCCGAATCTGCTGCCGCTGTTTGCGCGTCTGGATGAACTGACTCTGACTTTGCCGCGCACGACTGATCCGACGCTGCTCCATTATCTGCACAAGAAGAGCTACCAGAAGGCGCGGCTTTTCCTTCAGGAGCACGATGCGGAGAACCAGCTTGGCAACTGTCACAGCCATGTTGATGAACAGGGTCGCGCGTGGAAACCCGCACGCTGATGTTCGACGACACCATTGCTGCCATTGCCACGCCGCTCGGGGAAGGTGGCCTCGCGGTCATCCGCATTTCCGGCGCGCGCGCGTATGAAGTCGCCGATCAAGTGTTTGTTCCTGCCGGCCAGTCTTCGCAAAAAACTTCAACTGCGCCGACGCACACCATTCAATACGGACACATCATTCACGACGGGCGGACGGTGGATGAAGTGCTCGTCGCCGTCATGCGCGCGCCCCGCACCTTCACGCGCGAGAACGTGGCCGAGATCACCTGTCACGGCGGCGTGTTGACGGCCAAGCTGGTGCTCGACGCCACGTTGTCCGCCGGCGCGCGGCTGGCCGAGCCGGGCGAATTTACCAAACGCGCCTTCCTCAACGGACGCATTGATCTCGCCCAGGCCGAGGCCGTGGCGGATTTGATCTCCGCGCGCACCGAACTGGCCGTGAGCGCGGCGAACGAGCAGCTCGCAGGCAAACTGTCGCAGCGCATCAACGAGGTGCGCGACCAGATGATGCTCACGCTGGCGCACATGGAGGCGCACATCGACTTTCCGGACGAGGACATCGCGCCCGACACGCAGGCGCAACTGCTCGGACGGCTGGAGCGCGCGCGCGCCTTCATGGATGAGCTGCTGCGCACGGCCAATGAAGGCCAGGTGCTGCGGCGCGGGATTCGCGCGGCTATCATCGGGCGGCCGAACGCAGGCAAGTCCAGTCTGCTCAATGAACTGCTCGGCCACGACCGCGCCATTGTCTCCGCCATTCCCGGCACCACGCGCGACACCATCGAGGAGACGGCAAACATCCGCGGCCTGCCCGTCGTGTTCATCGACACAGCCGGCCTGCGCGAAGCGGGCGACGAGATCGAAGCGGAAGGCATCAAACGCAGCCGGATCAGCTTGGAACGCGCTGAACTGATCCTGCATGTGCTCGATCATTCCGAGCCGCTGACCGAGGCGGATGAAAAACACCTCCACGAATTCGCCACCAAGAAGCGCATCCTCGTCCTCAACAAAACCGATTTGCCGCGCCGGCTTGAAATCCCGACGGGACTTACGCCGGTGGTCGAGGTGAGTTGCACCAGCCGGGCCGGATTGGAAGCGCTCAAGGACGCGATTAAGAACCTCGTCTGGGCCGGAGAAATTCGCGCCGACATGCTCCAGGTGATGATCAACTCGCGCCATCAGGATGCACTGCGACGCGCGCGGGAGGCGACGGAGAACACGATTCAAACCTTCTCCTCGGGACACTCTCTGGAAATCGCCGCGATGGAGTTGCGCATCGCCACCAACGCCATCGGCGAAGTGGTGGGCCAGACCACGACGGAGGATTTGTTGGACTCAATCTTCAGCCAGTTCTGCATCGGCAAGTAGTTGGCGTTGCGTCGGCGATGGCGCGCGGCTCTCCAGAGCCGCAGCGGCTTCGCCCGCGCGGGGACCGGAAAATCCTTCGACGCACCTCGGCATTTCCACTCGCTGCGGCTCTGGAGAGCCGCGCGCCTCAACAAAAAAGGCAGCCCACGCGGGCTGCCTTTGGTCAAACACTTCAATCGTTCAAAGTCCGCCGGTCGCGATCTCGACCAGCGCGGCTTGCTTCTCCGGGCCGCTGATGAAATCGAGCGCTCGCATGTATTTGTCTTTGTCGGTCGCGGTCGCTTCTTTGGCTGTGATCAGTTTCACCAGCATGGGCACGGACTTCGTGGAGCGGGAACGCCAGACGATGTCGCGGCCGGCGGGCGTGTTCCAATCGCCTTTCACCATCTCCAGCCACGCGGCGAAGAATTTGTCCTCCTGCTTGTCCGCACCGATGCCGAGAGCCTCGAGGTACCAACGATCCTTGCCGTCGTGCTGCGTGGCGAGATACGCCCAGAGTTGGGGCGCTTTGGCCGATTCACTGTGGCGCAAGGCGATGGCGCACTCACGGCGCACCTGGGCATTGCGGTTCGGGGCCAGGTGGTTCAGGTAATTGTCGAGCGGCAGCTTCAACGCGCGCGCCAGGCGAATACCGGTGATGGTCAGGTCCGGATTGCCATCGCGCATCGCATACTGGACATACTTGTCTTCGCTGCCCTTGATGCGCGCGAGCAACTGCACGGCCCGGGCCCGCTGACGGGGGTCGCTCTTGTCATTCCATACTTTTAACAGCTCCTCTTCTGCGCCGGCTTGCATCTTGTTCAGCGCCGTCCAGGCGAGATAGCGCGTGGCGTTGTTCGGCGATTGCAGCGCGGCCACCGCGCCCGCCGCCGAAGTCACGTCCACTTTCGGCACGATGTATTTGGCACCGGGAGGAGCGACGCGATAAACACGGCCGCGCATGATGCCCAGGTCGTGGTCACCCGCCGCATGACCGCCCACGCCGGGATCATTCCAGTCCGCGATCAACAGCGAACCATCCGGCGCGGTGCAGACATCCGACGGACGAAACCACGCGTCGCTGCTTTTCAGCACGTTCACCATCTCCGCGCTATAACCCGCGCCGCTCGGCTTCACGGGATAGGCGCGCACGACGGAGGGACCGGCGTCGCAGTGGATGATCTGGTTTTGAAAAACCGCCGGGAGCAACTTGCCTTCATAGACCGCGATGCCGGTGGGCGAACCCGCGCCGGTGTTGAGCAGGTTGGGCACGACGCCGGGGTCATGCTGATACCATTCGTAGAGTACCTTGTCCGATTCGCTCGCGCCCTTGGCCTGGCCCTTCTTCCAGTTCGCGCCCCAGCTCGCGCCGGTGCGTTCATCCGTGTAGCCGAAGTTGCCGCGCTCCATCACGTAGTTGATGCGCACGCCCTTGTTGCCGTCGTCGTCGTTGTCCGACTGCCAGAGCGTGCCAAAGGAATCGACCGCGACCTCGTAGTTGTTGCGGAAGTTGTGGCCCAGCACCTCAAACTCGCTGCCATCCATGTTGCAACGGAAGACCATGCCCTGGCGGTAGGGCTTGCCCTGGGCGTTCACGGTGTTGCCGTCCACGTCAATGATGGGCTTGCCGTCCTTGTCGCGGATGTCTTCGCCCGCGTTGCCGAAGTTGAAATATAATTTGCCGTCCGGCCCGAAATTGAACGCATGCACTGCGTGGTCGTGCTGCACGCCCTTGATGCCGGTGAAAAGAATCTCCTTCTTGTCCGACTTGCCGTCGCCGTCCTCGTCGGTGAAGACGAAGACGTTCGGCGCGCAGGAGACAATGACCTTGTTGCCCAGCACGCAGATGCCCAGCGCGCTGTTGATGTCGAGTCCCTGGTAAAACACGGTGGACTTGTCGGCCGCGCCGTCACCATTGGTGTCCTCCATGACCACGATGCGGTCTCCGCCGGGGCGCACCGGCGGGTTGGCCCACTTGCGGTAGTTCGCGCCCTCGGTGATCCAGACGCGGCCTTTGGCGTCGATGTCCATGTCGCAGGGATTGACCATCATCGGCTCGGAGGCGAAGAGCGTGACTTCGAGACCGTCGGCCACGGTGAACTTCTTCAAGTCCTCCAGCGCGACTTCGCGGCTCGCGCCCCGGCTGTGCGCGGGCTTGGGCGGAGCCGCCGGATCAGCAGCGGTCTTTTTGACGGGCGCGGTGGACTCAGCGGCCAGCGCGGAAACGGTGGCGAAGGCCACGACGGAAAACAGGATGGGTAATTTCATGATCGGCTTGTTATTTCTTCTTGGGATCGAGGTTCTGTTTCAAATCATCTTCGGTGACGGAGCTTGGCACTCCGTTGGCGGGCACGTCGGCTTTGGCCACCCAGAGCAGGGCGTTCAGCACAGCCTTGCGCTGGCTGTCATTGCCCCAATGGGCGTGGGTGTGACCGCCGGTGAAGCCGAAACCACGCCCGCCGTTCGGACGGTCGTAGGCCCACATCAGGGTCTCCTCGCGCCCACTGGCGGCGACGATGTGCGGGTAGGGACCTTTGGGATAAACATACGGGCCTTTGCGCACTTCATCGGAGGGAGTCGCGGTGAGGATTGGGGTGAGACCCTTCCGATCGTCGCGGAAGTGGATGTTGAAATACCACTCGTCCCGGTTGCTGAAGGGCTTCACGCCCCGCGCGATGGGATGGTTGGGAAATTTATCATACTGCGGCGACCACATCGGGTTGACCGAGACCTGGTGCTCGTAGAAGCCGCCGATCCATTCGAGGAATTCCGGCCCGCCGTTCGTGGCCAGAATTTCCACGCCGTAGTGCATGAAGCCCAAGCCCACTCCCTTGTTCGCGAGATCGCCGAGAATCTTTTTGTGATCGCGCTGAATGGCCGGGTGCCCGCCGCCACCGTCCGCGTAGATCACCACAGCATCTGCACCATCGAAGGCATGGTCCACGCTGGGCCACCCGTTCGAGTACACCGTCACGCTCACGCCCGGCACCCCGCTCAGGCACTTTTGGAAGAGCAACATGCCGGCGCGGAACTCGTGCATGCCCGGCGGATGACTGGGCCGGCCCGCGATGAGAACGATTTTCTTGTCCGCAGCGCGGGCTGACCAGCCAGCCGCCAGCACCATCAACAACCACCCAGCGCGACGAAATTGTTTTTTCATTAAGTTATTTCGGACTCTGTTTCCGACGCTTTGGAATTTCCGCCATTCGCTTTTTCCAATAGCCGGGTTTCTGTTTCAAGTGCATGACGGCCACGATGAAGATTCGACGGTTCGCCACGGCGTAGATGATTCCGTAGGGAAACTCCTCCGCCAGGCAACGCCGGCACGAGCGCGAAATATTGCGGAACCAGAGCGGGCGTTTCTGGATGCGGGTGATGCAAGATTCAAACTCGTCGATGAATCGATCCCCCAGTTCGACATCGACCTCATCGTAAAAATGAATCACCTGGAGATATTCAGCTTCGGCTTCGGGATGGAAGTCGAAAGGAATCATTTGCCGCGAGCGCGAGCGCGACGCAGCACTTCCGGGCCGGGCCGCGCGGCCACCCGCCCGGAAGTTAATTCAGCCAGACGCCGCTCGGACTCCCCGGCCCAAACCGCGTTCAGGGACTTCGACTCTTCCGTTTCCTCCAGGCTCTCGATCAACTCGCGCGCGAGCAGCGCCCGGGCGGGCCGGGGCAGCGCGAGGATTCCACTGCGCAGTTCGTGAACATCAAGGACGCCGGACTTCATATTATTTTGGTAGCGAGTTCCCACCCCTCGGTCAACGTCGCGGCTATTTGCCCGGCACCGTCGGGCTGATGAACGGCTCGATCTTCGCCGGGTTGACCAGCGCCTTGGGCTTCTGGCCTTTGGGATCCAGGTTCTGCATGAGGTCTTCGGCGGTCACGACGCACTCCACGCCGTTCGGCGGCACCGGCACCTTGGCGATCCAGAGAATCGCGTTCAGCCCCACCTTGCGGAAATTTTCATTGCCCCAGTTCTTGTGGTCATGCGCGCCGGTGAAGCCGAAGCCGCGCCCGCCCTCCGGCCGCTCGTAGGCCCAGACCACGGTCTCGGCTTCGCCCTTGTGCTTCTGCACCTCGGGATTGCCGCCGTGCCCGTCGTTCGCGCCGGGTCGGCCGCGCGTGCTGTCCGGCGGGATGGCGGCAAGGATGGGCGTCACGCCGCTCGGCGCAAACTTCATGTGGTAATACCATTCGTCGCGCACATGGAAGGGCTGCACGCCGCGCGTGATTTCGTGATTCGGCAGATTGGTGAAGTTCGCGTCCCAATGCGGGTTGACCGACCAGTTGGTCAGGAAGTAGCCGCCCTGCCAGCGCAGAAATTCCGCGCCGCCCTTGCCCTCGGGAATTTCCACCGCGTAATGGATGGTGCCGAAGCCCACCCCCTTTTGCATCAGCCCGTCCAGCGTCTTCAAGCGGTCCCCCTTGAACAGCGGATGACCTGAGCCGCCCGTGGCGAACATCACGATGGCGTCCGCCCCCTCCAGCACGCTCACGTCCTTGGGCCAGTCGTTGCTCACCACCAGCACGTTCACGCCGGGCACGCTGCCCAGGCATTTTTGAAACAACAGCAACCCGGCGCGATGCTCGTGCTCCAGATGGCCGTGGCTCGGGTTGCCGGCGATGAGGACAATCTTTTTATCCGCTGCACCGAGGGTGAGCGCGGCCCCGCAGAGCAGAGCCAGGGAAAGTAATTTCATTTTCATAAGCAAAGTCGTTCGTGACGTGTGGGGGTGGGCAATCCCAATTACTCCCGCTGGTAAGTCACCAGCAGCGTGCCGCTGTCCGCCTCGGACTTGAATCCCGTGGGGCGTGCCTGCGTGCCGAGGGCGTAACACACCTTCAGCGAATCCCCCTTCATCTCGTAAATCGCCGGGATGGTCGCCGTCTCGCCGTCCGCCTTCTGGCGCACCACATCCATCGTTGCGGGCGTCTGGGCCTCGTCCACGCTCAACGTCCCCGCGTCCGTCTTCTCGCCGACGCGCGAAGTATATTTGTTCCCCTCAATGGTCAGCAGCACGCCGTCCAGCTTGTCCTTCTCCACCACTTCGCCGTTCAACGTCACGGCCACCGGCACCCACTTGCCCGCGAACTTCCGCAGCGCGCCCGCCGCCGCGCTCGGCGTGAGCTTCTTGATGCGAATGTTTTTGAACTGCACCGTCATCGGCGGGCCGGCATGGATTTGCAACGCCAGCACGCCCGACTTCGCCGCCTTGGCCGGCTGCTCATCCGTCACGTCCGCCGTGGGCCGCCCGTTGATGAAATGCTGGAGATGATTCCCCGCCGCGATCACCACGTAGTCGTTCCAGTCATTCGATTTGATGTTGGCTTGAATCTCCTTCGAGTCCCCGACCGAGCCGGCCACTTCCACCTTCGTCTTGCCCGCCACTTCTTTAATCACCGTCCGCTGACCGCGCTCCGCGAGAATGCCCCGTGCCCGTTCCTCATACAAAATGCCCGAGTAAGTCTTGCCCCCCTCGAAGTCCGCCTGATACCCGCTCACGATGGGGCCAAATTTTCCCTGCTCCACCACCTTGCTCCGGTACTGGATGCCCGAATTGCCCTTCGCCGTAATCTTGTAAGAAAAGCGCAGCTCGAAGTTGCCCGGCTCCTCGTTCGTATAAACCAGAAACGTGTTGTGGCTGATCTTGTTGTCCGCGTTCGTGCCCGTCTTCCCGGTGATCAGGCCGTCCTCGATGGACCACAGTTTCGGGTTGCCCTGCCAGCCCGTCAGGTCGCGGCCGTTGCTGAGCGGTTGAAAGCCCGCCTCTTGAGCGACCGCCGTGACGGCGACCAGAGCCAGCGCACCGGAGAGAAGAATAGATTTCATAGGATTCAATTTTTGTTCGGGTAAAGGGACGGCGATGGATATGCGGAAATTCAGCCCCCACTGCAAGCCTGCTCTCGGGGGCGGGGCGGGGCGGGGGGAGGCGGGTCGGCTTCCAGCCTGACGGTTCGGGTGACCTCCCTGCCGCCCGTTCCCACGGGTGACGAGCACCGGCAGGAAACCTGAACACGAGGCTGGGAAGCCCCTTGAACCGTCAGGCTGGAAGCCTGACCCACTGGTCTGTCCCAGCTTGTGACTCACACTTTTAATCGCCCCCAACGGCGGAAGTGGCTGAACACGGCGCGCGGTTCACCCGCGCATTCTAAGGCCCGTCGTCGAAGACCACGGGCTTG
>JAYVWQ010000513.1:0-15139 GCA_043785945.1 Akkermansia sp. | reverse complement strand
CGGATTCAAACATGGGTGGATCTGTGATTACCGTCCATAAACATTCTCCTCCAGCGCGCGGCGCATGGCCTCGATGGGCGCGGGCTGGCCCGTCCAGATTTCGAGCGCCTTCGCCCCCTGATGGAGCAGCATGCCGAGACCATTGGCCACGCGGCAGCCCGCGCTTTGAGCAGCGCGCAGCAACGGAGTTTCTGACGGTCGATAAATCATGTCGTAAACGGCCTTGGCCTTGGTCAGCGGAAAAGCCTTCTCATCCAGCGGCAAAGAATCGGCGGGCTTGAGCCCGAGCGAGGTGGCGTTCAACACCAGGTCCACACCTGCGCCGTCCGCCGGATAATCCGCCGCCACGCCAATGTCCGGGAAGCGTGCCCGGATTTCCCGCGCCACTTCCTCCGCCTTGCTCCGCGTGCGGTTGACGAGGAAGAGCGCCCCGACGTTCCCCTGCGCCAGCTTCAAGGCCGCCGCGTGCCCGGCCCCGCCCACGCCCAGCAGCAGCACACGCGCGCCGCGCAGCTCCAGTTGCAAATCCTCGCGGATGGCCCGCGCGATGGCGTCGGCATCGGTGTTGAAGCCGTGCGAGCGGATTTCATCCGGCACATCAGTGAAGGCGTGCAAAGGCTGCCAGACCCCGGCGGCGTCGCGCGCCTCGAAACGGATGGTGTTCACCGCGCCCCAGCTCCGGGCCGACGCGTCGAGCACATCGACCATTTCCATGGCCAGCAGCTTGTGCGGCACGGTCAGGTTCAGTCCGGCGAACTTCATGGCCTGCGCGCCCGCGATGGCCGCGCGCAGATTTTCCGGAGAAACATCAAAGGCGAGGTAACGCCAGTCCAGCCCCAGCGCGGCCAGCCCGGCGTTCTGCATGGCGGGCGAGGCGGAATGTTTCACGGGATGGCCATACACCGCGCAGACGCGCGTGGTGGCAGAAATACAACTCTGGTTCGGACCGGGCACGCGGGGTTTATAGGGAAGCCCCCGGCGAAGCGAAAGCCCCAAGCTCTGAAAAACGGGACCGTCCCGGCGGGCAGTGGAGCCGGCTTTCGGTCGTGGACTTACCGCAGCCGTGGGCGGGCGGGGCCGTTTGGTATCTGTTGGACAAGAACGCCACCAACCCGCTCCCTCCTTCGCCCCCTTCGCCGGCTTCGCGAGGCACCTTCCCCCAACAGCCCAGACGCTCTGAGTGGAGCAGAGCGCCGGGGAGTTTTCGTGAGGAAGCCACCGTTCCCGTTCAGGCGCGGAGCGGCTGGCGGGGCGACAAACCGAATTCTTTGCGGAGAGCCGCATTGGCCTCGTCGGTGTGCGGCCACTCCGCGTCGGCGGCGAGTTGGATGGCCACCTGGCGATCCTCGATGGATTTCAGCATCGTCCGCAGTTCGGCGCGTGCCGTTTGGGCGGCGGTGCTGTTTTCTGTCTGCGGAATCCGCGATTCCACCCAGCCTTTGCGCAGGTTGCGCAGCTTGGTGACCTTCGCCGGCGTGATGCCCGGCAGCGTGTCCGAGGCCAGCTTGTTCAGGAAGGTCTGCGAGGTCTGCAACAGGTTGGGCCGGTTGCCGTTCAGTTTCTCCCCCACCAGATAATCCCCCAGCGCAATGCGGTTGGTCCGGGCGTATTTCTGCTTGGCGGCCTTCTGCACTTCCTGCATCCCGCCCAGCAGCAGGTGGGCACCCTTGTTTTCCTTGGCCGTGGCGTCCTGCGCCGCCGTGGAAAAGACCAGGGCGGCTGCCGTCTTGGTCCGGGCCTCCGCCATGTCATCTACCAGATCGGTGACAAAGTCCGGGGTGATGTCGCGCGCGGCCAGAGCCGGGGCGTGGTCGGAGTCCTGCGCGGCCTGGCCAACGCCTTCGGCTTTGGTCAGCTTGCCAAGCTGCGCCTTGTTCAGCACGCCGCGCTGACGTTTCGGTTTCGGCTCCACGACCGGGGCGGTCGCGGCCATGGTGTCTGTGTTATCAATCATAGGTGTTGTGGTTACTGCGGCGAATTTTTTCGCCGCATTTTATGGAACTAAGACCCCACGGGCGGCGTGATTGCCGTCGTGATGGGGACGAATAGGAGTAGCAGCAGCGATGCCAACCGGACCAAAGCGGAACTGGAACCGGAGAGCACCGTATTTGGACAAAAACCGAGACAGATTGCCCAAAAACAGGAACAAAAACGGGGAAGTTAGCGCGTGTTCGGCGGCGGTTGAGGCGGATTCGGGACCGTCGGTTACGGAGCGCGGCCACCTTGGCCGCCCGGTGCCGAGGGAGCAGAGGTGAGGATCAGTTAGGTTGCACGCGCTGGCCGGAGTGACGTTCTGGCGGGCGGGACGCCCGCGCTCCGCTCTGCGCCCGCCACTTTCAATTGCACTCTAAATCAGACTTGTCATGGCCGGGGCGCGGCCAGAATACTGTTGCTCCATAGCTGGGGCAGTCGCATCCATGACCGAGGGCGAACTGGAAAGAACAGAGTGAAAGAATCTCCCATGCCTTTCCTTGGTTGACCGGGACAGCGCTCCGAGGCGGGCAAGGCGTTTGGGTGTTTAGTTTGAGTAGGCGAGCTTTGACTTCGTTCGTAAGCCGAGAAGCTGTTCCAGCGCCGAAGCGGTTTTGCAGGCACGCGCGCTGCATTGGTTGGCGCGTACAGTTCACTTAACTGACCCCTTTCCCTTTCTCTTTCACGTTCCGTTCCGTTCCCGTTTCGAGAAGCCTTCGTGACAGAGAAGTTGCGCCAGCGTTCAAATCCCTAGCACGAGCAGCGTAATGGTTGGCGTGTCAAGTCCAAGTATGTTCAAATGCCACCCTAATTCGCCGTGTCTATCGGACCCACCAAATCTCAGACATGAATCCGCCGCTGGTGCGTTGAACGTCATTTTTAAGCAAGACCCGGGTTTCGCCGTCTGAAGCATTGATAATGTAGTAGGTATTTACGGCTGCAGGCATTCCATTTTTGCCGGAGCTGGGTTCAGTACGTTTGACAAAAGCAAATTTCAGGTCCGGGGACATTTGCAGTAAGGTGTACTCATTACCAGGAATGCGAGGTAACCTTGAGAAATCTTTAAGCACTCTAATACTCTGCCTCTTCGAAATAACTCCTTCGCTTCCGAGTTCGTTCACCGGCGACGAGACTAGTCTCAGTCCGTAAATTGGCGCATTTGGCCCTTCAAAGAAAACTTGGCGACCTTCAGACGTCCTAAACGTTTTGCTTGGGTCGTCCTTATCGTTTGCTAGTTCCCCAAACCATTGAAGACTCCCGGTGTGAACGTCATAAGTATATACGCCGGGGCGATAATCGATTCCCTCCACAAGACGCTTTCCTAGGTGGTTGTAATGGAAATGCAGAGTATTCGTCTGCCCACTCGGCTCGTGGAGATTACCATAGTCTTCATACAGCCACCTGCTCGCGTTCGTCAGTTCCAGGATTTGCTTCTGACCTCGACCAAGGTCAAAGTCCACGAGCCTCGTGCCATTTGTGGCCTCCAATTCGAAAAAAACGTGGTCGTTCACAATTACAGTCTTATTTGGTTTCTTTCGAAGATTCGTTCGGCGGGGTTGCCGCAATCGCTCTGAGTAAATGAACACATTGGTGTCCTTAGTCTGAACTGAACTTCCAGCAAACCAGTTCTCAGTCCAGTGAATCACACAGAAAACCTCATTTGCGGCGATAAATAAACCTTTTGGCGACTTTGTGACTTCTCTAAGAGAGTGTCTTGCCAAATCGAATTCGTAGATAGAGGCCGATGTTTCACTGTTCGTTTTCCTACTGCTGTCCTCCCATACTTGAAAGGCGAGTTTGCCCGAAAGGTCTTCCGACCCTTTGTAATAAGTTACGCCCGGAAGAAGGATGGTTGCGGCATGGAGGGGGCCGACAAGCACGAAATTTACGAAATAAATCCCAACCGCCCGGAAAATTGTCAAACGCGGCTTCATGGATTAATCAGAATTTCTTTCTTACAGCAGCTGTTTCGCACTTCCTCGACAAACCTTCCGATCGCCTGCTGACTATCCAATACGACTTGCTGCTTCTTTTCTTCTTGGGATGCATTCTGTTCTTCCGTATCCATCCAAGCTGCGTAATCTGGCGGTTGATTGTAGCGTCTCCAGAATTCGTCGGAGGGATATCCCTCGTTCAAATCGTCACGGGTCCATGCGTCCCACCATCCCGGATGTGCGGTCAACTGAGCGCCAGCGTCCTGCCAACTTCCACTTCCTGTAGGCCATGGTCGGTGAGCAGATTTATCTTGTCTGCTGTGAAGGCCCATTCCGAAACTCTTTGCCGCCTCTCTACATCGGACAAATTTCAAGTGGTTTCTAGCCTTTTCAAATTCCGTGCGATACCAATAGTCGCGACTGTCTTCTCCTTGGATGAAATATAAGAGATGCCGACTCTGCCTTCCCCCCAATACCTCCGGCAGGAAAGATTCGCCGCCAAAGATTGAGTCAACACCTATATCTGCGTCGGCAATCACGACGCCGAAGTTTAGCCGGATACCTGCGTCCGCAGCCCAACTCAAGGTTCTTCCGTAATGCACATTGGCTTTCCATTTCCCGAGGACGTCAACCCAATCGGTTGGCGCGTTTTTCACAAAGCCGTAGAGATTTGCACCGCCCGATTCCCCAATCGGATCTCGGTTTAGCCATCTCCCCGCGCTCGGATCGTAATAGCGGTAGCCGTAGTAAAGCAGCCCCGTTTCATCATCCTGGAACTTGGTCGAAAACCGAAACGGGTTGGTGAACGCCAGCGGCCCAGTGGCGAGAAGCATTCGGCCAAACGTGTCATACTCGTACCGCGCGACCATGCTGCCATCTGCGGCGCTGATGAGTGCGGCGACGTTGCCGTTGCCATCGAAAGCGTAGAAGTAGGTGCCCGCCCAAACTCCACTGTGGACGGTCATGGAAATCAACCCGCCCACGCCCCCGGCGCCTTGCATCGAACCGCTGAGGTCTGTTCCCCAGTGGAAGCTATACAGAACAGTGTTGTTGGCATCGGAAATAGCCAGAAGGTTCCAGCCATCGTAGATGAAACGCTGCTCGCTGAGTTTCACCCACGCGCTGCCCGTCCAGTTGCTCACCACTTTGCTGATGCGACGGGACTGCGAGTCGTAGGCAAAGCTCAGGCTCAGACGCGAGGCCACGGGGGCATTGGCATGGCTGGTCATGGAGAGGAGCCGGTTCTCGCCGTCCCAACGATTCGTCCAGCGGCCATCGCTGGTTTGATTGCCGTCGAGATCAAAGGTGAAGCGTTCGGGTGTGGGCGGCACGAACACGTTGCCTGTCCAGTTGGTGACGTAATCGTTTGTGCCAGAGGCGAGAACCGCGACGTTGGTGATGGGCTGCCAGACGGCGGCTCCACTGTTCAGCACGCTGACTTCGGCGCGGTAATAGTCGGCTTTGCGGGACGTGGCGGTGTTGTTGACCGTGACGGTCGCGGGGTTGGTGGCACTGCCTATGATGTCCAGATAGCCCGGCACGGCGCGTTGCGTGTATTGGTTCAAAACGTTGGCTCCGTAAGTTTGAGTACGCTTGTTGCTACCGTTGGCATCGCCGCCACTCACCACGGTCTTTCGGTTGCCAATGTCATCAAACAAATACCCGAACTGCTGCCCCAGCACCGCCGTGCCATCGCTCCAGAACTTGTTCCCGTTCGTGACCTGACCAAGCTTGTCGTAATTGTAAGCCCAGCGGGAACTGTCGGCATTCGTGACCCCCACCCGCTGGTTGGCGCTGTTGTATCCGTAAGTGAAAGACACCACCCCATCAGCCGACGGCGTGGAGCCGATCCAGATCAGCCGGCTCAGGTAGTCAAATGTTCGGCCCGTGGTCATGCGTGTCGTTGCGCCTTGTTTGAAAACAATCTGGTCAATCAGCCGCGAGTTCGCAACGTAAGAATACGTGGCCGAGTTCGTCCCGTCCGTGACCGTGGCCAGCCTCCCGGCGCTGTCATACCCGTAGCCCGTGGAGGACACCACAGTTCCATTCACCACCACCGCCACGTTGGTGCGGCGCAGCAGCGCGTCCAGGCGGTTCGTCACCACCACGCCGGACTGCGTCTCCGAAGTCACCGGCCCGGCGTCCTGGTAGGTGAACGTGTTCGTGCTCGTGCCCGCGCGCACCACGGCGTTCAAACGCCCGCGCCGGTCGTAGCTGCGGGATTCGTCGGGCGTGCCATCGTCGTAGTTCGCGAAGGAAACCTCCCCGGCCGGCGTCTGCCCGTAACCGGTGTGCGTGCCCCGCGCCTAATCGTTTTTGCAGGCACGCGCGCTGCATTGGTTGGCGCGTGTACCTCAAAAAATCAATGATTGATCGGTGGCTCGTGAATCAAACGGTTCGTGATGTGCCCGCCCTTCTCTTGATCGTAAATCCAGATCTCCTCTTTAACTACTTCGTGTTTCTCGACGTCGATGTGGTAATGACCTTCGACTTCCAAAAAACGGGTCCCGATCACGAGGAGGTTCGATGAATAGCTCTGAATCCACACCTTGTGATTGTCGACTCCAACCAACCCAATTGCACCCCCGGGAATTTTCGTGTTAGCTCGGACAGCGACATGAGCGTGAGTGTCGAAGAAATAAACGTGGTATGTGCCGGCCATCGTTTCTCCAGTTTGAAAGAAAATTGCGTTGGTGCCAGGTATATCTAGGTAGTACGGTGCCGACCCAAGCACATGAGGGAATTCAAAATTGTCCACGAGGAGCGTTGTCCGCTCGTTCCCGTGAAAACCACTGAAGACTCCGCTAATCTTGGCAAGTACTCGCCGTTCCAAATCGGCTTTTGAGTTTGCCTTCTCGGTGCATCCCGCTGCTAGTCCAGCGAGGATTGCTGAAAGCGCAATCGCTTGCTGCAAGCCAAAGTTATTTCGTGATTTATTCACTCAAGACGTTATCGAGATCGCCATCAACCCTCTCAGGCGTCGGGGGGGGGGTATTTCAATAGCCGATTGGCGGTTGGTAGGTTACATGATTGGTAATTCGCCCGCCATGTTCTTGGTCGTAGATCCAAACTTCCTCTTTCAGCACCTTACGCTGCTCCAAGTCTATGTAATGATGACCTTGGACTCGCAAAAAGCGATTCCCTAGAACGAGAACGTTCGAGGAAAAACTTTCCACCCATACCTTGTTATGGTCGACGCCGCTCAATCCAATTGCGTGTCCTGGATTCGTTGTGTCAGCACGAACAGCGATGTCAGTGCGTGTGTCGAGAAAGTAAACGTGATACGTGCCCGAACTGGTTTCAGCCGTCTGGAAAAAAATGACGTTGGTATCAGGAATTTTTAGGTAATAGGGAGGTAGCCCTATCACTTGAGGAAACTCTTTTCCGTCGATGATTAACGAGATTCGTTCATTTCCGTGGAAAGCACCAAACAGGCCACTGCTTCGTGCGCGGATTCTTCGCTCAAAACCTTTTTTTGAGTCAGGGGGTGTCGCTTGTTCGCTACAGCTCGAAGCTAGGCCAGCGATGAGAGCTACAACAGCAAACACGACCAATAATTCAGTTCGACGAAGCATAATTACTCACTAAGCACATTATCTAAATCACCATCCACTCCTCCTCGAACGGTCGAAATGGCGGTGTCGCGGTTACGCTCATAAACGCTAGAGCGCTCTCGAAACATGTGCCAGTCGAGGTAAGCTTCGTAAAAAATCGTCAGAACCAAGCCAGCCATGATGGCTGGCATGCCTACTTCTGGCCCCAGTTCCGCAGCATCACCCAAGGAGCCGCCGACAATATCCGGCCCGATCCATGCCTGAAATCCTGCATGAGCTGGAGAGGTGCTGTCAGCGATTGGATGTTGCGCTCGACCGAGTGCTCGAACTGCATCCTCAATCAATCGGCAGGCCCCGTAAGGATCGGTATTGGCTATGGCACGAGCACGAGCCGCCATTGCTCGGGCTTGCGACTTTTCGCCGTTAATGAATGAGTTGTAACCCGCCCGCGCTTCGGAAATTGGTTGAAACGGGACGCGCATCGCGTGCTGGTTTGCATTGCGAGTGGCTTGAGCGGCCCATATTGATCGCAAATCGGAACCATCAACATCATCGTTGCCTTGCTTCAAGAGTGTCGCAACTGGGATACTGCAGCACTTCCACTTGTATGCGTAGTAGTTTTTTCCATTTTCCCGGCCTTTGTTGTCCATCCACGAAAAGATGATGTTGTAATGAGAATCAGTACCCCAAAGGCCCGCGACATCGAATTGCCCGGCTGGGGCATTGTGGACGAAGGCGTAAATGTTGCCACCGTCACTCTCTTGAATTGGATCCCGACTAAGCCACCTCCCCGTCTGCGGATCGTAATAGCGGTAGCCGTAGTAGAGCAGCCCCGTTTCATCATCTTGGAACTTGGTCGAGAAACGGAACGGATTGGTGAACGCGAGCGGCCCCGTGGCGCGCAGCATTTTGCCGAACGGGTCGTATTCGTAGCGGGCAACCACCGTTCCATCGTAGGCGCTGACGAGGGCGGCGACGTTGCCGTTGCCGTCGAACGCGTAGAAGTAGGTGCCGGCCCATGCGCCGTTGTGGACGGTCATGCTGACCAGTCCACCCACGCCGCCTGCGCCTTGCATGGAGCCGCTCAGGTCGGTGCCCCAGGCGAAGGAAACTTGAACTGCGTTGTTCTCGTCGAGGATGGCGATGAGGTTCCAGCCGTCATACACAAAGCGTTGCTCGCCCAGCTTCGCCCACGCGCTGCCCGTCCAGTTGCTCACCACTTTGCTGATGCGGCGGCTCTGCGCGTCGTAGGCGAAGATCAGGCTCAGGCGTGAGGCGACGGGCGCATTGGCATGGCTGGTCATGGAGAGCAGGCGGTTCTCGCTGTCCCATTTGTTCGTCCAACGGCCATCGCTCGTTTGGTTGCCGTCGAGATCGAAGGTGAACTTCTCCGGCGTCTGCGGGACGAATACATTGCCCGTCCAGTTGGTCACGTAGTCGTTGGTGCCGGAAGCCAGGACGGCGGTATTCGTGATGGGCAGCCAGACAGCCGCGCCACTGTTGAGCACACTCACCTCAGTCCGGTAGTAGTCGCTCTTGCGGGCGGATGTCCCGGCGTTAACCGTGACCGTCGCACTATTGGTCGCCGTGCCGATGACGTCGAGCCAGCCGGGCACGGTCCGCTGGGTGTACTGGTTCACATTGTTGGCCGTGTAATTCTGGGTGCGCTTATGCGTATCAGACGCATCGCCCCCGCTCACGGCGGTCTTGCGGTTGCCAATATCGTCGAAAGTGTATTCGTTTTGCTGGCCCAGAACGAGCGTGCCGTCGCTCCAGTATTTCTTGCCGCTCGTCACCTGACCGAGGGCGTCATAATTGTAGGTCCAGCGGGAGCTGTCCGCGTTGGTGATGGCGGTGCGCTGGTTCGCCGTGTTGTAGGCGTAGTTGAACAGGAGGGCCGCCTCGGCAGAAGGCAGATTGGTCATCGCCGTCAGACGGTTGAGCAGGTCATGTCTCTTGGTCGTGGTCATGCGAGTGGTCGCACTCTGTTTGAAGACAATCTGGTCAATTAGGCGGGAGTTGGCAACGTAAGAATACGTGGCCGAATTCGTTCCGTCCGTGACGGTGGCGAGTCGTCCAGCGCTGTCATAGCCGTAGCCGGCCGAGGACACCACGGTTCCGCCCACCACGACCGCCACATTCGTGCGCCGCAGCAGCGGGTCGTAACGGTTCGTGACCACTGCGCTGTTTTGGGCTTCGGAGGTCATCGGCCCGGCGTCATGGTAGGTGAAGCGGTTGGTCGTCACGCCCGCGCGGGTCGCGGTGGCGGTCTGGCCCCGGCGGGTGAGCGTCCGGGCCTCACCAGCGGTGCCATCGTTGTAGGCCACGCCCGTCAAGTCACCGGCCGCGTAGGTGGTGGTGGTGACAATGCTGCGCGCCCAAGTGCGCTGCGCCAGACGCCCGGCGGCGGTGTAGCCGTAGGCCAGACTGGTGCTGTCGGCGTAGGTCTTGGAGGAGAGCTGGCCGCGAGAGTTGTATCCCCACGCCGTGTCAGCGTAATCATTGCCGATATAATCCTTCCAGGTGCGCAGCGAGGTCATGCGCCCCCGGCTGTCGTAACCCTGCTGCACTGGGTAGGTGCGGCTGCCGGTGCGTTTGGTGAGCGCGCCAGTGGCTTGAAACTGATTGGTTACGGCGGTGCCGTCAGGCAGGATGTTTTTCCAAGCCCGCCCCGCGTTGTCGAACAGGGTGCTGGTGACTTGGGAACTCTGGCCCGAGGCCGGCGCGGGCGTGGCGGTCGAAACCACCCGGTCCAAGTTGTCATAGGTGTTCGTGGTGGTGCCGTTGCGCGCGTCGGTGACGAACCGCAGACGTCCATGTGCATCGTAGCTGTAAGTCTGCTGGCCCGTTTGCGCTCCGCTAGCGTCGCGTTGGGTCATCGACACAAGCCGGCCATACTGGTTGGTCATCACCGAAGAGGAACCATCAGGTGCCTTGACGGTCGTAACGCGAAGCCCGTTGGCAAGAAGGACAGTTAGATTGGTGGTGGTGTAACCAAAGATCGTGGTCCAACCGCTGAGTCCATCAGTGGATTGGTCGAAACGGGAGGTTTCGATGGAATTACCGTCACCTTCCTCATTCCAAGTGTAGCTCACACTGGAACGAACATCGCCCCGGCCGTTGCCGTTGTTGACCACCGCTTGCACAGAGCGGGTAATGCGGTCCGAACCGGCAAAGTTGGTTTGGCGGTCGCCATTGACATCGAGAATGGTGTACTCGGGTTGCCCCACGATGTTGTAGACGTAAAGGGTGGCGACCCCGTCCGGATCGGCGGCCACCAGAACATGATTGTCACCGTCGTACAAATTGGTGGCGGTGGCTCCGTCCGCATAGATGTTGGCAACGCTCCTTCCGGCGAAGTCCATTTTGGTGGTCACGTATTCGGACGTGTCAGTCTCGTTGGTTTCCAAGGCAATCTGCCGGGAATACGAATAGTTCGAAGCGGCCCAGTTGGTATAGCGCTGAGGGAACACCGCACTGCCGACGCTCCGTTCAGTCATCCCGTCCTTGTTATGATACTGTTTTTGACTGCTGCCGTCCGGGTTGACGGTTTCGACAACGAACTGGCCGTTCGCAGCCAACGAGTAAAAGTTGGTGGTGGAATGTCCCATCGCGTTGGATCTGATTTTTACGCGGCCCAACGTGTCGTAGGTGGCAGTTGAAGTTTGAATCGCGCTTCCATCCGTGCCGAAGCGCCACGCTCCAAGCGATCTTCCTGCATTGTCGAAGTAATTGGAATTTACAATGCCCAGTCGCTTGGTCACCACAAGGCGCTTGCGAACGTCGTAAACGAATTCGTTGGTCACCCCTGAGCGCTCAATGGAGGAGGTTTCCCCGCAACAATCGGTGCGATTGTGGGTTTCGGTGCTGCCATCCAGAAACGTGATCGTGTAGGAATGGTTGCCCGTGCCGAAATATGAATAACTCCGCCGGTCGGTGACGATGTTGGTCGCGCAATCGTAGCTCGTGGAACTCAACACGTGCCCATCAGCCACACTTGAAACTGTGATCGTCTTGGTTCCCTGGCGAATCAGCGCCCAATTCCATTCCGTATTGGGAGCGTTGGCAATCGTGATGTTGGTGGAATAGGTCCCGCTCGCATTGGTCAGAGTGGCTGACAAGTTTAGCACGCCACCTGGGCTGAGCGTTCCGCTGCCGCTGCCGTTCAAGTAGGTCATTTGCGTGGTCAGGGTTTTCAAATTGAGTGACGAGTTCCAATCTTCGGGGTGCCCAAAATTTGCAGTGTGAAAAACGATGTCCAGGCGGTTGTCCGGCCAGAGGGCCACACCGCGCATGCTGATCAGCGTGTTTTGGAGGTATTCGTAAGTAATCCGGGGAATTTCTCGCGAGACGGTGCCCGCGTCCGAAGAATGAAACGGAGTGTAATAGAATTCAAACAGCCGGACTTGGGAACTGGTGGCGTTTGTGCCCAGGTTGCCGAAGCCTTCGGTCAGGGATTGTAGCAGGCCGTTGGTGCCCCAAACCTTTCGGTCCCATCGTCCCGTGCCGGAAATGCTCCCCGTCTCCTTCCCGTAGTTGATGTCATTCGTCGCGAGGTTGAAGGCGTAGGTCCAATAATTGGTCAGCGCTTCGACCCCAACACCGCTAATCTGGCTCACCCGCTGGCGCTGCCCGGTGACCGGATTCACGGCGTAGGCGGTCACATCTTGGGAGAGCACCGTTGTTCCGGCCTCATTTCTAGTTTGCGTCACGTTGGTGGTGACGACCCCGTTGCCATTTACCACCAGCATGGTTTGTTCACCCCACACCCCGTCGCCATGATCCAAGTAGAGCCACCCGTTGCTGTAGACAAAAGCCGCGTACGGACCCGATAACGGGGTGGCTTGGAGCTTCTTGAAAGCCGTGGCGCCGCTGCCGCCGCTCGAATAAGTAATGGTTTGGGAGCCGGCCAATGAACCTGCGTCGAACGAATACAACCCGCTCATCGAATCTTTGGTCCCCACGCTGGTGTAGTAACTGAGGGTCAGGCCACCCCCGCCTTCCGCAACGGTGACCAGCCCTTCTGGAACTTTAATCTGCTGAAGAGGTTCACCAATCACCTCGGCGGCACAAAGGTTGATGAATTGCCCGAGTCCGGCAACGGTGGCCATGGCAGGGGCAGGTTGTTGCCCGGAGATGTAAAGGAAACCAGGACCGTTCCCACTGGAGCAGGCACCAAGGCCAAACGTAAACAGCAGACCGTCGTCGGTCAGACTCTCGGAGCGTCCCCCGAATCCGGCCCCCCCGCAACTTGAGGATACGCCAACGATCTCCACGTTGATGGTGCTACTGCGAATGTTCCCGCCCGCACGGAACGGTTCGATATCGAGCTCCAGAGTGCCAGCCCCACCGCTCCCAGTGATGTGGTAAGTGCGGTATACTGCAGGCCAGTCTGCAGGGCCGTCAGCCGTAGGACCGGCTGACCTCAGCACTCCTGAGTAAGTTGTCTTTACGACAATGTCCGCTTCGACATTAATTCCGGCAAAATACTTGAGCCTCCACTTGGCAGCCTGTATAGATCCGCACATTCCGTGCTCGCTCAGACTGTAATAGGAGGACACGGGACATCCCCACTTGGCGGCGGCCAGTTGACTCATCGCATTATTTGTCAGGAAGCCGACCAGATCACTGACAGTCACTTCGTCGGATAAAAATTCACCAGAATAATCCGTCACCTCTTTATTGTAGCAGGCCACGGTATTTGTGTTTACCAGGGTGAATATTGTCGAGTGTGTAGTGTCGGCGTCAATTGTAACCGTGGTTCCGTTCGTTGAATCGTACGAGCTTAAATATGTCCAACCGGCTCCCGGACAGGCATTGGTTCCGGCGACACCGTTGACCGTCACTTTTGTGCAGGAGTTCGAATTGTAGGTGTAGTGGGCGAATCCATCTCGCCGCTCGACATCTGGCCTTACGAATCCGCACTCATGAATTGAGTTTCCACTGACCACGTTGGAGGCTGGATAGTTAAAGCTCCACGTCATCAAGTTGGTAAAGTGAAGGTCGTAGGAGCCGTCTAAAACCGTCTGTGGCGGCGCGCTACACGCATCACCGAGTAGTGTGTAGTGGGTAATCAACTTGTAGTTTGCATAAACTGAATAGTCTTTTTCCGTATGACTGTTCGTCAAATAAAACCCTACATGGCCGGCCCGAATGCGATTGGTTGTCCCTTGTTTGGACTCTAAAAACACTTGAATGCCGCAGCTTTGGGCGGAGGTCTGGCTCGGAAGCAGGACGTGCAGCGCCAGGGCCAGACCAAAGAGAACGCGAGTGATGAGGAGTTGTTTCGGTTTCATGGATATTTTTCCTTGGGGCTATTTTCCGAAGTGGGCGAAGTTTTTATGAGTGTCCAACTCCTGTCTGATGAGTGCACTGCGATTGCCCAGGCTGCGGAGCGCGGCGCTAGCGGCGGCGGCTTGCTCGCGAGCAAGCAACGGATCAAATTTATTGAGAACGGGTGCAATTTGGCGCGTCACGGCGGCTAAATCCTGAGCCAGGTGCTCCAGTTCAACGTCCTGTAGGACAAGCTCACTCATGGCCGCCTGGTACATCGTGCGCCCTTCAGGTATCTGCATCATGACTTGGGCGGCCAGGCCAAGCGGCGGTGGTTGCAGGCCGTCGTCCATGTCAAAGTCTAGGGCATCCATCCCGTGCGGAATGAAGGTGAAAGCTGACTTCGGTTCGGGTTGGTAGACCCGGTAATTGGAGTGGCTCAAGGCGTATCCGTCGCGATGCCCTATAAAAACCTCCACCGCGCAAAATTTCGCCAATTGCCGGGCGTCCACGTACTCGCTGAAATTCTCCAGTGATTTCATTTGCAAGGCTTTTTGGGCGGCGATGAACAACTGTTGCGGAGTCCGCAACATGTCCTCCAGTTTGCCGTTGTCCAAGTCGAGGGTCCCATTGAGGTCACGGGATTCCCCTTCCCAGAGCAGCCCCCTGTCCGTGCCGAATTCCCGCTTCAGGAAAGTCTTGGTTATGCCTTCGGACACCACGCACAGGCCGTAAGGCGTGCCATTAACCGTCAAATCGCAGAAGTCAATGCGCGCCACGGGCAGCCCTGCTTTTTGGAAAACCCAGGAGGCGATGAACTGGTTCATGTAGGTGGGATCAAAGCGGGCGCTTTGCACATGTATTTTGGACTGATTAAAAAACATTTGACCCGGCGTTTCCGCATTGAATTTGAGAGTGAAACTTGGCTTGTGATCAAAGCCTGCACGGGTGCCGTGCCCCTTTAATCGCAACGCGACATTGCTGAGGACTGTGGTTCCAGACTTGACCCCTACACTTACCCAGTTCGTTGACTTCCAAGTGAGGGCCTCCAGTGTGCCGGGAGCCGTCATCAGGGTCAGTGGATACACTCGAAAAGGGATGGAACTCGTGAGCATGGTGTTGGTGCTTAACAAGGCGGTGAACCGCCCACCATAGTCCACTGGGTTCCGGACGGCCGGGAGCTTCCCCCCCGATCCCATGCTTACGCTCGACACGGGAAGAGTTTCGTATTTAAGCGAGCCACCGCAGGCGAGCAGCCGGTTCTTAACCTCAGCAAAGCGAGCCGTAATCCGGTGATTCAATCGTTCGGATGAGTTGCGCAGACGATTCAGTTCCACAGGGCCAACAGCGAACTTTTCCAATAAAGCCGCGCGCTCCTGCAGTTTACTTTTTAGATCGGCCTCAGTC
>JAYVWQ010000512.1:0-3137 GCA_043785945.1 Akkermansia sp. | reverse complement strand
CAGCACCGCGCCCGAGGCCCTTTCCCTCCGCGCCGTGGACCGTTTCGGTAACACCGGCGAAGCCGCCTCCTGGCGCGCGGCACGGTGAACCAGAAGGTGGGCACTCCGTTTCCCTTCGCCCACCAGCCCGCCCGATCAAACTTTGGCCTTGCCCTTTTAGATTACTAATGTAATCTTAAGGGCCGTCAGCCAACAATCAACTGCAGCCATGAAAATAATCCCACGCATTTCCGACGCCGAGTGGACGGTGATGAAAGTTCTCTGGAACCGCTCGCCGCTCCCGGCCAGCGACATCATCGAAGCCCTTGAACAGTCCGAGCGCTGGGCACCGAAGACCGTCAAGACGCTGATCAACCGGCTCGTAAAAAAGGGCGCGCTGGGTTTCTCGCAGGAAGGACGCGCCTACCTTTACCGCCCGCTCGTTACGGAGTCGGCCTGCACCACGGCGGCGAGTGAGGCCTTTCTCGCGCGGGTCTTCGGCGGTTCGCTGCAACCAATGCTCGCGCACTTCGTGGGCGAGAAACGGCTGTCCGCCAAACAAGTCCAGGAACTCAAACGCCTGCTCGACGGCCCATGATCCCATGGACGGCCTGCTTCAAACTACGTTGAGCTTTCTCCAGTCGCTGGCGCGCCTTTCGTGGCAGGCCTCGGTGCTCATCGTCCTCCTCCTGCTGTTCCAGCGCGTCTTCCGCCCCCGCCTGACGGCGGCCTGGTGCCATGCGCTTTGGCTGCTGGTGCTGCTGCGGCTGGCTTTGCCGTTTTCATGGGAGAGCCGCGTGAGCGTGTTCAACTGGCTGCCGGTCACCGTGCCTTCAATGGCAACTCCATCGGCCCGAGTGACGGCTCCGGTCACTATCACCGGGCCAATGCTTCAAGCCGTGGCACCGACTCCGCGAACCGGCACTCCCCCGACGGGAATCCTTCCGACCAACGGCCGGCTCATTCTTGAGGAGCCGGAAGCCGAGACGGGGATGCCGACCGAAATCACGGTTCCCCGCGCGACCAAAGCACATTGGATCGCCGGCCTGTGGCTGGCCGGTGTTCTGATCCTGAGCACACGCGTGGTGATCGAAAGCGTGCGGCTCGCGCGCACCGTGGCCCCCCGGCACCTCGTCACCGACTCCGGCGCGCTCGAATTGCTGGAGGACTGCAAGCAACTCATGGGCGTGCGCGTGCCCGTCGTGCTAGTGCAGACGGACCGGGTTTCCAGCCCGGTGCTCTATGGCTTCTTGCGTCCGAGGTTGTTGCTGCCGGCGGGATTGCTGCAAAAGTTTTCCCGCGAGGAATTGCGCTTCGTCTTCCTGCATGAGCTGGCCCACATCCGCCGGCACGACATCGCGCTCTCGTGGTTGATGGCAATCCTTCAAGTCCTGCATTGGTTCAACCCTCTGGTCTGGTTCGCGTTTGCGCGCATGAAGGAGGATCGGGAACTGGCGTGCGATGCGCTCGTATTGTCCAGCACCGGCGACGGCGAACAGAAGGCCTATGGCAGAACCATGCTGAGGCTGTTGGAAGATTTCGTTCCGCCCGCCCGGTTTCCCGCGATGGCCGGCATCCTCGAAGATCCATCGCAGATGGCCACGCGGATTCGTTGCATCGCGGCATTCAACCGTCGCACTCCCTCTCCCGCGTGGGCGCTCGGAGTAGCGGCGGTGCTCGCGTTGGCAACCCTCACCGATGAGCGCGTTCAGGCTTCAACTGCAACTTCCGCCACCCGGCTCGCCCGTTTTGTCACCACGCGGCCGGAAGGAGACACGGACATCCGGTTCGTCACTCTTCGCCCGCAACCGGGTGTGGATCTGCAAAGCGCCATGACTCGCGGCACCCTGCGCCTCGCTGCGGACACAGACGCCACCAATCTGCTCAACGAAGGTTTCAAGTGGATCGGCAGTGTGGACGGTTTGGCCGCGGATCACTGGCAGCGCTTTTCCCGGGCGAACGCCCCCGCCCCGCGCACCGCCCACTCGGTCGTCTGGACGGGCCGGGAACTCATCGTCTGGGGCGGTGGAGCGCAGGACGTTTTCCGTCAGACGGGAGCGCGCTACAATCCTGCCACCGACACTTGGCGGCCGGTCTCGACCAATGGCGCGCCCGTCGGCCGATGGCATCACGCCGCGCAGTGGACCGGCCACGAAATGATCGTGTGGGGTGGCCGCGCCAGTTTCTTTTCCAACGAGCACTTCAACGACGGCGGACGCTACGATCCGGAAACCGACACTTGGAAACCAATGAGCGGCCCAGGTGCTCCCGGACCACGCTCGCAAATGGCGTCCGTGTGGACGGGTCATGAGTTCATCGTCTGGGGCGGACGCGGCGACCGGAGCAACGCGCTCTACGATAATCCGTTCAACGATGGAGCGCGCTACGATCCCGCCACTGATTCTTGGAAACCGATGGCGGCGTGTCCCAGCTTGGGCGGGCGCTACGACGCGACCTTCGTCTGGACCGGCCGGGAAATGATCCTCTGGGGCGGGGGCTACCGCGATCAACCCCAGGTGCTCACCTACGACGACGGCGCGCGTTATGATCCGGCGCAGGATCGCTGGAGGCTTCTGCCCACGAATGGCGCCCCGCGGGCCCGTTACAAACACACCGCCGTGTGGACGGGAACCGAAATGATCGTCTGGGGCGGCGTACTGGTATCCGGCGAACTCCAGAAGCCCCGCTATGAATCTTTCAACAATGGCGCACGTTTCAATCCCATCACGGATCGCTGGACGCCTCTCTCGCAGCGAGGTGCGCCTGACCCGAGAGCCTCGCATCTCGCGGTTTGGAATGGCGCGGAAATGATCGTCTGGGGGGGAGCCAGCGATAAATCCGAGTGCCTTAACAGTGGGGGCCGCTACGACCCCGATCTGGACCGCTGGGCCGCGCTCACTCTGGCCGCCGTGCCGGCACCCCGCTTCATGATGCGCTCCGACGCGGGCCTCTGGACAGGAAGCCAGTTGCTGGTCTTCGGCGGTTACGATTTGAACACCGAGTTCGGCATCGGCCACGCGTGGTCGCCGCCGCCGTCCGTCCGCCTGTACCAGCGCTCGCGTTAAGGAACCGCTGATTTAATCAATACCCGGAAAATTCGATCCAATTCCGACCATCAAATTACTTTCTGCTGAAAACAAAATCGTTCCTGCGTCATC
>JAYVWQ010000511.1:0-3010 GCA_043785945.1 Akkermansia sp. | reverse complement strand
GATGACGCAGGAACGATTTTGTTTTCAGCAGAAAGTAATTTGATGGTCGGAATTGGATCGAATTTTCCGGGTATTGATTAAATCAGCGGTTCCTTAGCTGTTGCTTGGTCTTCTTCGGATTCCGAGATGAACTACGCGGGGTGGCCTGGGTTGGATGCAGGAAAAATTAAAAAAAGGAAACCATCCAGAAACGCGCCGCAGGGAAAAATTGAGAAGAGGATTTGACCTTGAGTCCGGCGCACCGAGGGGCGAATGAAATTCTCGCCCACACTTCTGGCGCTTCACCTTTCCGTCGAACCCAAGAGTGGCGTGGTCGCCATGCTGCGGGTGGAATCCGAGATTATTCCCCAGCCGGTCTGACCACCGCCACTCAAGGGTTCAAAAATTCACAGCCAGGTGCCGGCCAGGACCATCGGGCCTTGGGGCGCGGGGACGCCGCCCTTCTTCTCCAAGGTTACGGCGAATTTGTCCGCCCGGCGCAACGCTGTTTTGGGCTGGAAGCGGAAGCGCACCGCGCCCTTCGCATCCACGCTGAACACGCCCGCGTCCACCGGAGAGCCCAACTGCGGATCGATGACCCAGAGCTGATAGTCTTGGTCGGTCGGGAGCGGCGTCAGATTTTGCACCACCAGCACGCCCTTCTGTTTCTCCGCATCCCAGAGCGAGACCGCGACCGCTTGGGGCGCGCTCTCGAGCAGCGAGCCGAGCAGGGCGATGTGCAACTGTGAGACCTGATCCTTCGCGCTCAGGGCGGCGAGATCGTTTTGCAAGTCGGTCAGCCGGGACTGCTGTTGCTGAACCGTCGCGCCGAGCCGGATTGATTCCTCGCGCAGCGCCCGTTTCTGCACGGCGAGCACCCCGCAGAGCACGGTCACACAGGCGGCGAGCGCCCACGGTAGCCAGGCGAAGCGGACCACGCGCGGCGTTTCGGTCGGGGAAAAATCCTTGGCCAGCACTTCGGCGGCGGGCAACGCAGCAAGCAGGCGGGCCTTCAATTCCGCCGGCGGGATGTTCGACGGGGTGTCCAGCGCCAGCGCCAGACTCACCTTTTGCAACAGACGTGTGAACGTCTGCAATTCGTCGTCGTCCCGCAGCTCCTGTTCAAAGGCGGCGGTTTCGTCCGGCCCCAGCGCCCCTAGGGCGTAGAGGCAGGCTTGTTCTTGTTGCAGTTCGGCGATCATATCGGGCCAGCCGGTTCCAGTTTCCATGACGACAAGTCGGGCCGCCGGCTTCCCGGCTGGAAGGGCGCTGGAACGCCAGGCTCCAAACGGTTTCCGGCCCCCACTCAATTTTGATTTGGCGCTTCGCTGTCATGATGCTGAAGCCGGGTGACTTCATAAAACAAACGAACGGGCGGACCGTTCAGATGCAGGAAATTATTTCTGTCTGCACGACGCGCCGCGACAAAGGCAAAAGTCACCACTTCCCGCTTGCCGCGCCTGGGCTGTACTCGGAACGTCGCGCCCATGAAGTTTGGCATCTGCAACGAGATTTTTCAGAACTGGAGCCTCGACGACGCGATGGCCTTCGCCAAGAAGGCGGGCTATGACGGCATTGAGATCGCGCCTTTCACTCTCGCAAAATACGTGACGGAAATTTCGGCCACCGAACGGCAGCGCATCCGCGAGACGGCGGCACGCATCGGGATTGAAATTTCCGGCATCCACTGGGTGCTGGTGCAGGCCGAGGGTATGTATCTGAATCATCCCGACGCGGCGGTGCGCGCGCGCACGGCGCAATACTTCTGCGACTTGGCCGACTTCTGCGCCGATCTCGGGGGGCAGGTCATCGTCGTCGGCTCGCCCAAGCAGCGCCAGGTGATGGAAGGCGTGACGCCGGAGCAGGCGTGGGATTGGGCCACGGACACCTTCCGCCCCGCCGTTCGCCGGGCCGAGGAGCGCGGCGTGACGATTTGCTTCGAGCCGCTCGCCCCGGCGGAGACCAACTTCATCAACACCGCCGCCGAAGCCCTCCGCTTCACCCAACAGTTTCAGAGCCGCGCCATGCGAATCATCCTCGACGTGAAGGCGATGTGCTCGGAGGAGAAATCCATTCCGCAAATCATTCGTGAGTCGCGCGGCGCGTTTGCCTACTTCCACGCCAATGACCGCAACCTCAAAGGACCGGGCTTCGGCGAGGTGGATTTCACGCCCATCGCCGCCGCGCTTCGCGAGGTGGGCTACGACGGCTACGCCTCGGTGGAAGTGTTTCAGTTCGAGGAAGGCCCGGAGGCCATCGCCACGCAGAGTCTCGAATATCTCAAGCGCGTGTTTGCGTGATGCCAAGTGCGACCCGTTTGAAGCTGGCCGAGCGTGGACGTTCCTTCACGACTTCAGCAAATGCCGCCGCTGCCATCGCGCCAGATACGGATCGATGCGCGCAAAGGCGAAGTAAGCCCAGCGCTCCAGCCAGGCCCGCCCGCGGGTGCGGGCTTGGCGGTGCGCGTGCAGTTCGATGCGCCGGCAGTGCTTCAGGTCGTTGGAAAAAATTTCCCGAGCCTCCGCCGCGAGTCCGGGCATGGGCAGACGCGTCACCACCTCGTAATTGATGCCCAGGCTGCGCGCGTCCAGGTTCGCCGACCCGGCATAGACCACGCCGTCCGCCACCACCATCTTGGCGTGCAGGATTTGCGGCTCGTATTCGTAAATCTCCACGCCCGCCCGCAGCAGTGGCGTGTAAAGCCCGCGCGTGGCTACGCGCATCAGCCACACGTCACTTTTGCCCGCGAGGATCAAGCGCACCTGGGACCCGCGCCGCGCCGCCTGCTTGAGCGCGTGCAGGATGCGCAGGTTCGGCAGGAAATACGCGCTCATGATGTCGATGGCCTTGGCGCCCTCGAAGTCATGCACCAGCGACTGCTTCAACGCCCGGTGCCCGCGCCCCGGCCCCGTCAGCAGCAACTTCCAGCCGTGCCCGCTCACCACCGCGTCCGCGCGCGTGTGCCGGATGCGCTGGAACCGGCGATGGCGAAAATCCGCGCGCGCGAAGAGATCGTTGAAGGCATCGGCCA
>JAYVWQ010000510.1:0-4703 GCA_043785945.1 Akkermansia sp. | reverse complement strand
GAGATCTCGTGGTCGCCGTCCACCAGTCGGATCGGTTTCGACTTCGTGCCGCCCTTGAGTGATTGCGAGGAGCCTTTCAACGGGAGGTCTTTTATCAGGGTGACGCAATCACCATCCACGAGTAATTGGCCGTGGGCGTCCTTGACCACGCGGGGCTTGGCGGGCGCTTCCGGCTCGGGAGTGCGTTCCCACTCGTGACCGCAGGTGACACATTCATAACGCCCGGAGTGTTCCAACACATCGGTCATTTCGCACATTGGGCACGCAGGTTTGCTCATCAAAAACAGGATAGCCCGGCTCCGCGCCGGGACACAATCGCGCATTCGGCCCCGCCCCTTTCCATCCCACCCAGATGGCCGAGTGAGATTGCATTTGGGCGGCGGGCCAGCCCAAATCAGCCGCATGTTTTTTACCTGTCGCATTGTTCTGATAATCGTCGCGCTCTGCTTGCTCGGCTCGACTGCGCCGGCCCAGCCGCGGGTCGTGGCCTACGTGCCCAACTGGGTGGACTTGAAATCCTTCTCCGCGTCCATCGACTACGCCAAGCTCACGCACCTCAACCTCGCGTTCGAGAATCCGATCAACGCCGAGGGCGACATGTCGTTCAACTCGAAGAACCCGCTGCTGATGCACAAGGCCCGGACGAACGGGGTGAAGGTCTTGATCTCCATCGGCGGCGGCGCGGCTTCGGGCGACAAGAAATTGCTCGCCCGCTACTTTGACTTGCTCACCGACGCGAAGCGGGCCGGGTTCGCGACCAAGCTGGCGGACTATGTCGTGCAGCATGACTTCGACGGGTTGGACGTGGACATCGAGGGTCCGTCCATCAACCAGGACTACGGCGCGTTCATCGAGGAACTCGCGAAGGTGTTGAAGCCCCAGGGCAAGTTGCTCACGTCCGCGCTCTCGAAAGGCTACGGGGGGAACCAAGTGCCCGACGCGGCACTGGCGCACTTCGACTTCGTGAACATCATGGCCTACGACGGCGCGGGCTACTGGAATTCCAACGCGCCGGGCCAGCATTCCTCGTTCGAATTCGCGAAGAGCAATGTCGATTACTGGCTGAAACGCGGACTGCCCAGGGCCAAGGCGGTCCTCGGTGTTCCCTTCTACGGCTACGGTTTTGGCGCGGCGTTTCGCAAGGGCGACTACGGCTACGCGAAGATTCTCGCGGCTTATCCGGGCGCAGAGAAATGGGATCAGGTCGGAAACACGATTTGGTACAACGGCCTCCCGACCATCCGGGCCAAGAGCCGTTACGTGGTCGAACAAGGACTCGGCGGCATCATGATCTGGTCGCTGGACTACGATGTGCCCGGGGAGCGTTCGCTGCTCACGGCCATTTACGAAACTTTGCACGCTCCCGCTCCGACCCCGGCTCGGCAGCCATGATGCATCGACCGGTAAAACTCCCGCCGGACGCGCGGCCGTCGGGTCATCGGCCCGAGGTCCGGGCGATGCGGACTTCAACGCGGTAGGTGAGGCGCACCAGCAAATCGCCGCGACCCCCCCGCGGCTTGGGCAGGCCCTCGCCGGAGAGGCGGATGATTTCCCCGCGCGCCGCGCCCCGAGGGATGGGCACTCGGAGCGGAGCGCCATTCACTCCCGGAATCATCTCGGTGCCCCCCTGAGTCGCGCGCTCAGACTTGATTTTCAGATCACAGCGCAGGTCCGAGCCACGCACTTTGAAGCGGAATCCCGGCTGGGCGCGCACACGCACGAGGACGAAACCGCCGGCGAAGGGTTCATCCCGCGGCACGCGGAAGCGCGCGCCGGGCGCGGTCTCCGGCGGGATGACCAGCGGGTAAGTCTCGGGTCCGTGGGGATTGGCCGGATCATTCACCCGCACCTCCAGCGTGGTGCCCCGAAGGAATTCCTCCAGCCGCAGCGGCACATCTTGCGAGACGTTGCGCTCCAGCTTGGAGCCGCGCACGGGGCGGGCGGACTTTTTGGCGGCGGCAAGTTCGGCGTCGTAGGCAAGGCGGCTCTCGGGGTCGCTGAGAATTTCGTGCGCCGCGTTCAGCGCGCGGGTGCGCGCGGTGGCTTCGGCACAGCCGTCGTGCAGGTCGGGGTGATGCTGCTTGGCCAGCAAGCGATAAGCCGCCCGCACCTGCTCGGTGGTGCAGCGGTGGTCGAGACCGACCGTGACGTAATGATCCGGTTCTGCGCGTTGCAAGGGGGCAGGCTAACGAGACGAAACGGCGACGTCAGCATCATTGCGCGGGACAGTCGCGGTCGGACATCTGCGCCAACCAAAAGACCAGCCTGCCGTCCTCCTTTTGAGTGGTCGGCAGGCCGGCGATGTCTCGTCGAAGAATGGTCAGTGCTTACGCCAGGTCGAAGCGGTCCAGGTTCATGACCTTGTTCCACGCGGCGATGAAGTCTTGGACGAACTTCTTTTCTGAGTCGGCGCATCCATAGACTTCGGCGAAGGCGCGGAGCTGGGAGTTGGAACCGAAGACCAGATCCACGCGCGTGCCGGTCCACTTGACGGTGCCGGTCTTGCGGTCGCGGCCTTCAAAGACGTCGGCGTCTTTCGCGAGCGGCATCCACTCCGTGCCCATGTCGAGCAGGTTAACGAAGAAGTCGTTGGTCAGGGCTTCGGGACGCTGGGTGAAGACGCCGTGCGTCGTGCCGCCTGCGTTGGTTTTCAGGACGCGCAAGCCGCCGACGAGCGCGGTCATTTCGGGCGCGGTCAGGGTCAGCAACTGCGCTTTGTCGATCAGCAGCGCCTCGGCGGTGAGGGCATATTGGCCCTTGAGGTAATTGCGAAAGCCGTCCGCAATAGGTTCGAGCACGGAGAAGGATTCCACATCGGTCTGCTCCTGCGCAGCATCCATGCGGCCCGGCGTGAACGGAATCGTGACGGTGTGGCCCGCGTTCTTCGCGGCCTGCTCGATGCCAGCGCAGCCGCCGAGCACAATGAGGTCGGCGAGCGAGACCTGCTTGGCGCCCGCCGCCGCTTTGTTGAACGCGCTCTGGGTGGCTTCCAGAGCGGTGAGGACCTTGGCGAGCTGCGGCGGGTTGTTGACCTGCCAGAACTTCTGGGGAGCCAGACGAACGCGCGCGCCGTTCGCGCCGCCGCGTTTGTCGGAGCCGCGGAAGGTGGAGGCCGATGCCCACGCGGTAGAGACGAGTTCCGAGATGGACAGACCGGACGCGAGAATCTTGGCCTTCAACGAAGCGATGTCCTGCGCGTCAATCAAGGGATGGTTTACCGCCGGAATCGGGTCCTGCCAGATGAGGACTTCCGCCGGAACTTCCGATCCAAGGTAGAGCGCACGGGGCCCCATGTCGCGGTGCGTCAGCTTGAACCACGCGCGGGCGAAGGCATCGGCGAACTGATCGGGGTTCGTCAGGAAACGCCGTGAGATTTTTTCGTATGCCGGATCAAAGCGCAGCGCGAGGTCCGTGGTCAGCATGGAGGGCGCAATCTTCTTGGACGGGTCGTGGGCGTGCGGCACGGTGCCGGCCCCGGCGTCGCCCTTCGGCTTCCATTGCTGCGCGCCCGCCGGGCTTTTCGTGAGTTCCCATTCATAGCCGAACAGGCTCTCGAAAAATCCGTTGCTCCACTTTGTCGGCGTCGTGGTCCAAGTGACTTCGAGACCGCTGGTGATCGCGTCGCCGCCTTTGCCGGTGCCAAAGCTGTTCTTCCAGCCGAAGCCCTGCGCTTCGAGGCCGGTTCCTTCCGGCTCGGGTCCGACGTGTGACGCCGGAGCGGCACCGTGCGTCTTGCCGAAGGTGTGGCCACCGGCGATGAGCGCCACGGTCTCTTCGTCGTTCATCGCCATGCGGGCGAAGGTCTCGCGGATGTCACGCGCGGCGGCGATGGGATCGGGATTGCCGTCCGGCCCTTCGGGGTTCACGTAGATCAAACCCATTTGCACGGCGGCCAGTGGCTTCTCCAAATTCCGTCCGTGGATTTTTCCATCCGCGTCGTCATCGGACACGAGCACGCCACCGGGTTTTTCGACGCCAGGTGAGCCGTGGGCGTAACGAATGTCGCCGCCCAGCCACGTCTTCTCGCTGCCCCAATAGACATCGTGATCCGGTTCCCAAGTATCCTCACGTCCGCCGCCGAAGCCGAAGGTCTTGAAGCCCATTGTTTCGAGCGCGACGTTGCCGGTGAGAATCATCAGGTCGGCCCAAGAAATTTTCCGGCCGTACTTCTGTTTGATCGGCCAGAGGAGGCGGCGCGCCTTGTCGAGGGTCACGTTATCCGGCCAACTGTTGAGCGGGGCGAAGCGTTGCTGGCCGCGACCACCGCCGCCGCGACCGTCCCCGGTGCGGTAGGTGCCGGCGCTGTGCCACGCCATGCGGATGAACAACCCGCCGTAGTGGCCGAAGTCCGCCGGCCACCATTCCTGCGAGTCGGTCATCAGCGCCGCGAGATCTTTCTTCAACGCCGCGAGGTCGAGGCTCTTGAACTCCCTCGCGTAGTCGAAGTCCGCGCCCATCGGATCGGACTTGGCGGAATGTTGGTGCAGAAGTTCGACCTTGAGTTGGCTCGGCCACCAGTCCTTGTTCGTGGTGGGGAGGGTGGCGCCGTGGTTGAAGGGGCATTTGGCTTCGGTTGACATTTGTATTCTCCTTGGGTCGGTTGAGTTGAATTCTGCAGGCGAGTTGTCAGTGTTTGGCGCAATCGCGGGGGCCGGCGGTGATGGAAGTCTGGTTGTCGCCGACGGGATTGCCGGCCGTCGTCG